>JABJHA010000016.1 GCA_018662005.1 Rhodospirillaceae bacterium
CGGCCCTGGCGGTGAAGGCGGCGACGCTTTCACGCATTACCCGACGGTTTTCTACGGGCTTGGCGAAGGAGCGCGAGACGCGGATGGTTTGTTTGTCCGGGCTCTGGCTTTCCAGATCAAGGCAAGCGGTCCCGCGCAGTTCCAGCAAGGTGCGCGCCCCGGTCACCCCCATGCGCTTTCGCACCCAGGCCTCCGGCGTGTCGTGGAAATCGAGCGCCGTTTCTATGGACCGCCCCTGAAGCATTTTCGCCCAACGCCTGCCGATGCCCCAAATCTCGCCAACAGGAATTCTTGCCAGCACGTCGCGCCGGGTTGTCTCGTTATCGATGACGAAGGCGCCGTTTGCTCCCGGGAATTTCTTGGCCACGTGACCGGCGATCTTGGCCAGGGTCTTGGTCGGGGCGATGCCGACGGACACCGGAATGCCGGTCCAGCGCCTGACGGCGGTGCGGATGTCCTGCCCGTAAGCATCAAGCCCGCGGTGCTCAAACCCGGCCAGATTGAGAAACGCCTCGTCGATGGAATAAAGCTCGATGTCGGGGGTGAAGGTTTGCAGGGCGCTCATCACCCGCGCTGACATGTCGCCGTACAGCGGGTAGTTGGACGAATAAACTTTAATGTCGTGGCGGCGGATTTCGGCGCGGGCCTTGAACAACGGCTCACCCATGGCGATACCCAGCGCCTTGGCCTCGTTGGAGCGGGCGATGATGCAGCCGTCGTTGTTGGACAGCACAACCACCGGACGGCCTTCGAGGCGGGGGTCAAAGACCCGCTCGCAGGAAACAAAAAAGTTGTTGCAATCGACCAGCGCGAACACTTGTGTCATTTCTCGAAACGCCTGACCGAACCTGTGACAACGCCCCAGATAGAGCACTCCGCGTCAGCCCCAAGCGGGGTTGGCGGGTAGTCCGGGTGTTCGGCCTTCAATATCCACCCGGTGCCGGCTTTCAGCAGTCGCTTGACGGTCATTTCGCCAGCCACAACGGCGACGACGATATGACCCGAGCGGGTTTCAAGCGAGCGATCGACGATCAAAAGATCGCCCGAAAAAATACCGGCCCCGCTCATCGACGCCCCTTCGACACGAACCATAAAAGTCGCTGCCGGATGGGCGATCAGGTGCTCATTCAGGTCAAGCACGCCTTCGATAAAATCATCGGCGGGCGAGGGGAACCCCGCGGCCACGGCGCTGGCATAGAGCGGCGGATGGGGAATTCCATGTTTTTCATCAGGCAAGAACATAACAAGAACATTATAATGGTGTTCCTGTCAGGTCAATATTTTCCAGCCTTCATCGGTTTGGTGGGCCAACAGCTCGCCGGCTTCAAGATCGAAGCACCAGCCATGCAGTGTCAGTGATCCGTCTTCAACCCGGCTGTTTACCCAGGGGAATGATAAAAGGTTATCCAGTGAGACTTTCACGGCCTGTCGTTCGACGTGGCGAAGCTGGGCCTCGCCATCAAGGCTGTTGTCACGGGCATTTTCGACAATAGAGATCCAGTCATGGATGAATTCCCGGTTTGCCACCTCTTCATGGTCGGCGCAAAGGGCCTGGATGCCACCGCAATGGGAATGGCCAAGCACGATGATATGTTTGACCCCAAGGTCTCGCACCGCAAACTCGATGGCGGCGCTGGTGCCGTGATAGCGGCTATCGGGTTCATAAGGGGGCACAAGGTTTGCAACGTTGCGGACGATGAACAGTTCTCCCGGTTCAGCCTTGGCGATGATCGAAGGATTCACCCGGCTGTCAGAACAGGCAATAACCATGACTTCCGGGCTTTGCCCTTTTTCCACAAGAGAGCGATAAAAATCGGGCTGTTGGTCGTAATAGGTTTCCCGGAAGGACTTGAAGCCCGCAATGAGTCTGTTGATTGGCATTTTTTAATCCAAAAGAGGGATCAGGTGCTCGAGTAACTGATAGGAATTGCGACAAACGATGTGCAGGTTGGTCTCGAAATCATCCGAGGCGCTTTCACCGGCGGTGTCTGAAAGGCCGCGCACGACGACAAAAGGAAGATCGTTCAGACGACAGGTGTAGCCAACGGCGGCCCCTTCCATTTCGGTGGCAAGGGCGGCAAATTCACGCTGTAACCAGCGCAGGGTTTTGGCGTCGGAGATAAATTTATCACCCGAAACGACGGTGCCGAGCATCAAGTTGGGGGCGCCATCCTTGCCGTCGAAAGCGGTATCAAAGGCGTCGGTGGCTTTTTGCACAAGTTTGGGATCGGATTCGACCATCCGGTCCTGCCCCGGAACCTCGCCATGGCGGCGGCCGAAGGCGGTCAGGTCCATGTCGTATTGAATAAGGTGACTGGCGATAACCAGGTCACCGACGGCCATGTTGGGTAGCAGCCCACCAGCGACGCCGCTAAAGACAAGACAGTCCGGTTTATATAGATCGACCAGCATTTGCGTGCAAATAGCGGCATTGACCTTGCCGATACCACATTGGGCGAGGGCCATGGGGACATCCTGGAAGGTGCCCCGGTAAACACTGATGCCGGCATGAACCGCCTGATCGCTGATCGTCATTTCATCACGAAGAAGCGTCACTTCTTCTTCCATTGCCCCCATCAGCGCCAACATGCTTGTTTTCCCGTTTCTTCTTTACGTTTACGTCAACGTCAATTAGCATTTATTGATGATTGATACCTATGGCATAGCCGAACTGGCACGGGAATTCAACGTCACCACCCGTACCATTCGCTTTTATGAAGACAAAGAACTGCTGAGCCCGGAACGACAGGGCCAAAGGCGGGTTTACAGTTCCCGTGACCGGGTCCGTCTGCGCCTGATCATGCGCGGCAAACGGTTGGGTTTTTCCTTAACTGAAATCCGCGAGATGATTGACCTGTATGACGATGACCCCAGTGAAGTCGCCCAGTTGAAGCTGTTTCTGGCCAAGATTCGCGAACGTCAGGCCGTGCTTAACCAACAACAGGCTGATATTGCGGCCATCGTCAAGGAACTGGACAAGCTGGAGTCTGAAAGTGCTGCCCTGCTTAAGCAAAAGGAAGCGGCGCAATGAGCGAACTACCGCTGACCTACCGGGGTGCTGTCTATCCATGGCACTGTGATCATGTCGGCCACATGAATGTCATGTACTACACCGGCAAATTTGATGAGGCGACCTGGAACTTCTTCGCCCTGCTTGGTGTTACGCCCAAATTCCTGCGCGAAAACGGGCGCGGCATGGCGGCTGTCGAACAAAAGACAAGATATCTGAGTGAATTGCACGCCGGGGACATTGTCACAATTCGTTCCCGATTGTTGTTGCTGGAGGGCAAAAAAATCCGGTTTCTCCATGAAATGGTCAATGGCGAGACCGACGAAATGGCGGCGACCAGCGAATTGTTTGGTTTACATCTGGATACGGAAATTCGTAAATCCTGCCCGTTTCCTGATGATGTCCAGGCCAATGGCCGCAAAATGATCGCTAGGCACCAGGATATGGACACGCCCGGCGATGACTGATTTTAAACCCAAAAATCCGGATTTCGAGAAGATGCTGCGCGACAGTTTCGCCAAACAGGGGATCATGGATCATATCCAGGCGGAAATGGGCGCGGTCAGCCCCGGTCATTGTGAAATCAGGCTACCCTACAGCGACGATCTTTCCCAGCAACACGGTTTTTTTCATGGCGGTATTGTCGGCACCATTGCTGATTCCGCCGGTGGTTATGCCGCTTTCAGTCTGATGAAGGAAGGTGACGGCATTCTTACCGTCGAATACAAACTCAACCTGATGGCCCCGGCGGACGGCGACATGCTGATTGCCAGAGGCGAGGTGACCCGTCCTGGACGCACCTTAACCGTCTGCCACGCCGAAGTGGTTGTCGTCATAGACGGCGTCGAAACAGCCTGTGCCGTGATGCAGCAAACCCTGATGCGGATCGTTGGGCGGGCGGATGTTTCCGGTTAAGTCTCAAGTTGACGTTTACGTAAACGTCAACTATGATTCCTTATCCATTAGTGATGAATCAAAATTTCAGCAAACGGTCGTAACACCATGATTCCAAACGAATTACTATCACTCGATTTTGACCTGGGCGAAACTGTCGATATGCTTCGTGCCTCGGTTTTAAGCTTCTCATCTGATGAAATTGCGCCCCGCGCCGCCGCTATTGATGAAACCAACAATTTCCCCGCCGACTTGTGGAAAAAGCTTGGTGACCTGGGGGTGCTCGGCATCACTGCCGATGAAGATTATGGCGGTGCCGGTATGGGCTATCTTGAACATGTGGTGGCGATGGAGGAAATCAGCCGTGCTTCGGCTTCTGTGGGTTTGAGCTACGGGGCTCATTCCAATCTGTGCGTCAACCAGATCAGCCGCAACGGCAACGCAGAACAAAAACAAAAGTACCTGCCAAAACTTATTTCCGGCGATCACGTCGGCGCTTTGGCAATGAGCGAACCGGGCGCTGGTTCCGATGTGGTGTCCATGAAGCTGAAGGCCGAAAAGAAGGGTGATCGATACATTCTGAACGGCAATAAAATGTGGATCACCAACGGCCCTGACGCTGACACTCTGGTGGTCTACGCCAAAACCGACCCGCAAGCAGAAAGCCGGGGCATTACCGCCTTTATCGTTGAGAAGGGCTTCAAGGGATTTTCGACGGCTCAAAAGCTCGACAAGCTGGGTATGCGTGGCTCCAACACCTGTGAGCTGGTGTTTGAAGATTGCGAAGTGCCGGAAGAAAATGTCATGGGCGGCATCGGTAAGGGCGTCAATGTGTTGATGAGCGGTCTTGATTACGAACGCGCCGTCCTCGCCGCCGGCCCCCTTGGCATCATGCAGTCCTGCATGGATGTGGTTGTCCCCTACATTCACGAACGCGAGCAATTCGGCAAGTCCATTGGCTCATTCCAGCTGATGCAGGGCAAGTTGGCCGATATGTACACAACCATGAACGCCTCCAAAGCCTACGTCTATGCCGTCGCCCGGGCTTGCGATAGGGGCCAGACAACCCGCAAGGACGCTGCCGGTGCGATTCTTTACGCCTCTGAAAAGGCGACCTGGATGGCCCTTGAAGCCATTCAGTGCCTGGGCGGCACCGGTTATATCAACGAAGCCCCGACCGGGCGCCTGCTGCGCGACGCCAAACTCTACGAAATCGGGGCCGGAACGTCGGAAATCCGCCGTTGGCTGATCGGCCGCGAGTTGTTTGATGAAACCCGGTAAGTGGTTGATTGTGATCGGTTTTGCCGTGCTTGCGGTCTCACCATATTTTTTGTGGGAACGCACCCGTGATCCCGCGCCTGATTTTTCCTATTACCTTGAGGCTCCGTCTGCCATGCGACTTGTTGAAGTGATGAGCGGTCGTCCTGACGTTGAGCGCCGTGATGTGGTGAAAGAGGCTCTTAATGCAGCCGGTATCAGCTACCTGGAGGAACAAGTTTCCAACAGGATATTCAACGGCGCCAATATCGTCGTTGAGCTCGGTGAGGGCTCTGACATGTTGGTCTTCCTCGCTCATATGGACAGGGTTGCCGAAGCGCCGGGCGCCAATGACAACGCGTCCTGCGTGGCTGCCGGTATCGATGCCCTGAAAGTCTTAACCAAAGAACCGGCAACAAAAGGCGCGCGTTTGCGTTTTATCTTCAGTGATGGCGAGGAAAAAGGCCTGCACGGGGCCTTCCATCACGCAAACAACAATGATTTGAGCAGCGTTTTCGGTGTCGCCAGTTTCGAGCTTTGCGGCATTGGTGATGCCTTTGGTGTCTGGGATGTGGTCGGTCCTGCCCTGAATTCACCGATTGTCGCGGTTCTTCAAAAGGCTGGCCGGAATTTGAAAATTTATAACGCTACCCACGGCGCGGTGCCCCGTTTTGGCAGTGATCATCTGGCATTTTCAAAAAAAGGACTGGCCGCCGTGGGGGTGACAGTGCTGCCCCGGGAAGATGAAGAAAAACTGCGTTCTTACGTCGATGACCCAAATAACCCGAAGTGGTTGCTGAATTTCGTTCGCCCGACCATCTTTCGGACGTATCATACATCCGGTGATGGACCCGAGACCGTGCAACCGGCGGCATTGGAAATGATGACACGGCTGATGGTGGAAACGGTCCGCGTGGTCGATCAGCAGAATTAATGAAAAGACAGGCAAAAATGACAAAATCAGCGCAAATTGCCAGAACCGCAGACAGCGTTCCGTCCCAGGGTGGAACCGGATATCCGGAAATCTTCGCCGTCAATATTGTCGATCGCTCCAAAAAGGCTTTAGGAGATGCGTTTGGCTTGACGAATTTCGGCGTCAATCTGGTGACTCTGCCGGTTGGTGAAATTTCCTCGCAACGACACTGGCACAGCAAACAGGATGAACTGGTTTATGTTCTGCAAGGCGAGTTGACGCTTATTACCAATGATGGTGAACAGACAATCGGTCCGGGTATGGTCGCCGGATTCGCCGCCGGTGCTGAAAATGGCCACCAGCTTGTCAATCGCGGTCAGGATGATGCGGTCTATCTGGAAGTCGGTGACCGCAGTGCGGATGACACGGTCGAATACCCGGACATTGATATGCGCTGTATCAATCAGGATGGCGAAGATATTTTAATCCACAAAAACGGTGTCCCTTATTAAGCAAGGAAGGTTTAAGAGCATGAATGAAGATCCAATTGTCATTGTCGGCGCGGCTCGTACTCCCATGGGGGGATTCCAGGGCGACCTTTCGGAGGTTGAGGCCCCGGCCCTTGGGGCTGCCGCCATTGCCGCAGCATTAAAAGACTCCGGTGTTTCTCCCGAGGCCGTTGACGAGGTTCTGATGGGCGTGGTTTTGCCTGCCGGAATGCGTCAGGCACCAGCCCGTCAGGCTTCTTTCGGGGCTGGTATTCCTGCCGACGCAGGATGCACGACGGTCAATAAAATGTGTGGATCGGGAATGAAAGCGACCATGCAGGGCCATGACGCCCTGCTTGCCGGGTCCAGCAACATTGTCGTGGCCGGTGGCATGGAAAGCATGTCCAATACCCCGTATGTGATGACCAAAGCACGTGGTGGTTTTCGCATGGGGCATGGCCAGGTCTACGATCACATGTTTATCGACGGTCTTGAAGATGCCTATGACAAGGGCAAGCTGATGGGCAATTATGCCGAAGATACGGCGACCCATTACCAATTCACCCGCGAACAGCAGGATGCCTTCGCCATTGAGTCCCTGACCCGCGCTAAAAAAGCGATTGAGGATGGCACCTTCGCAGGTGAAGTCGTGCCGGTGACGTTCTCGACCCGAAAGGGCGAGGTGACGGTCGACAAGGATGAGCAGCCCTTGAAGGCAAATTTAGAAAAAATTCCGTTGTTGAAACCTGCTTTCGTCAAGGACGGCACGGTCACGCCAGCCAATTCCAGCTCGATTTCCGATGGTGGGGCGGCACTGGTGATGATGCGACGCAGCGAAGCTGAAAAGCAGGGTCTGAAGCCTTTGGCGCTCATCCATGCCCATTCGACCCATGCCCAGGCCCCGGAATGGTTCACGACAGCACCTATTGACGCGATCAGGAAAGTCCTGGAGCGGGCCGGTTGGGACAAGGACGACGTCGATTTGTTTGAAATCAATGAAGCCTTCGCCGTCGTTACCATGGCGGCCATGCGTGATCTGGACATTGCCCACGATAAGGTCAACGTCCACGGTGGTGCTTGTGCGCTTGGCCATCCGGTTGGCGCCTCGGGGGCGCGTATCATTGTCACCCTGATGGCGGCGCTGGAAAAATACGATATGCAAAAAGGCGTCGCTTCGCTTTGCATCGGCGGTGGCGAGGCCACGGCCATGGCCATTGAACGGGTAGCTTAGGAAAAATCATGCCAACAGTATTGATTACAGGGGCCAACAGGGGGATGGGACTGGAATATGCGCGCCAGTACGCCGCTGATGGCTGGCGGGTCCTCGCTACCTGTCGTGATCCGGGGGCGGCCAAAGAACTGGCGGCGCTTGATGGTGACGTTGAAATTTATGCACTTGATGTCACCGATCATGGGCAAGTCCAGTCCCTGGCCAAGACATTGCGCAAGGAAACCATCGACCTGTTGTTGAATAATGCCGGGGTTTATGGTCCGCGCCCTTCCAAGCTGGGCGGGATCGATTATGACGCATGGCAAGACATCATGTGGATCAACGTCATGGCGCCGCTCAAGGTATGTGAATGTTTCCGCAGTCACGTTGCCGACAGTGATCTCAAGAAAATCGCCATCATGTCTTCCAAAATGGGTTCCATGGGTGATAACAATTCGGGCGCCAGCTATGTATACCGATCATCGAAAGCGGCGCTTAATGCGGCTATGAAAAGTCTGGCCGTAGATTTGGCACCGCGTGGTATTTCAGTGGTGATCCTGCATCCGGGCTGGGTCAGAACTGACATGGGCGGCCCCAGTGGCCTGATCGATGCCCCTGAAAGCGTCAGCGGTTTACGCCAGGTCATTGATCACCTTTCCCTGGAAACAACGGGTCGCTTTTACAATTACGACGGTTCGGAAATTCCCTGGTGAGCAGATGATTCTCAACGAAGAACAAATCCTCATTCGTGATACGGCGCGTGCCTTTGCAAGGGACCACCTGACCCCCAATGCTGCCGCGTGGGATCGGGAAAAGAAAACCCCGCGGGCTGTATTTTCTGAAATGGGAGAACTTGGCCTTCTGGGCATGTTGGCCCCTGAACAATGGGGCGGGGTCGATGCTGGTTTTGTCTCCTTTGTGCTGGCCATGGAGGAAATCGCCGCCGGTGATGGCGGTGTCTCGACAACCATGAGCGTCCATAACGGTGTCGCCACCATGCCGATTGTTCAGTATGGATCAGACGAACAGAAGAAACGCTTCCTGCCCGGGTTGACCAGTGGTGAAATAATCGGTGCATTCGCGCTCACCGAGGCCGAGGCCGGATCCGATGCGGCAAACCTTAAATGCAGCGCCAAACGCGATGGCGATCACTATGTCCTAAACGGCACGAAGTTGTTTATATCTTCCGGGGTGATTGCCGGGATTGTCATTGTTTTTGCGCTCACCGACCCCGCTGCCGGAAAGAAAGGCATTTCTGCCTTCATCGTGCCGACGGATACGGAAGGCTACAGCGCCGGGCCTGCCGAACAGAAACTGGGCCAACGCGGTCATGAAACTGTCGCCCTGATGTTTGATAACATGCGCCTGCCTGCTGACCTGTTGCTTGGTCCGGAAGGGGCCGGGTACAAGATTGCCCTATCCAATCTGGAAGGTGGCCGTATCGGCATCGCTGCGCAATCCGTGGGCATGGCACGGGCCGCTTATCATGCGGCACGTGATTACGCTCGAGAACGCGTGACCTTTGGCAAGCCGATTGTCGATCATCAGGCAGTCGCCTTCCGGCTTGCCGATATGGCAACCGGTATTGAAGTCGCCCGACAGATGGCCTTGCACGCGGCGTCTTTGCGCGACGCGGGCCAGCCGTGTCTGGCCGAGGCCTCCATGGCCAAATTGTTTGCTTCGGAAACAGCGGAAAAAATCTGCACAGACGCCATTCAAATTCATGGCGGATATGGATATCTGGAAGATTTTCCGGTCGAACGTATTTACCGCGACGTCCGCGTCTGTCAAATCTATGAGGGCACCAGCGACATCCAGCGCATGGTCATTGCCCGCTCGATTATGAATGAAGGGTGAGACCATGAGTGATCCGGTAGAATTCTATTTCGAGTTTTCATCACCTTACGGTTATTTCGCGGCCCAGAAGATCGACCAGATCGCCGCCGATAATGGCCGTAACTGTGTCTGGAAGCCGTTTCTGCTGGGCGCGGCCTTCAAGAAAACCGGTATGGCGCCACTGGTCCAGCAACCGATGCGTGGAGACTACGCCTTGAAAGACTGGCAGCGATTGTCCCGTTACATGGATGTTGCCTGGAAAATGCCCGCCGTCTTTCCGGTTCACACGGTCGCCGCGACAAGGGCCTTTTACTGGATCAATGAGCGCGACCCTGATCAGGCGCGCCTGCTGGCTAAGTCCCTGTATCACGCCGTCTTTGGTGAAGGGCAGGACATTTCCACGCCCCAGGCCGTCGCCGATATTGCTTCCGCCCTGTTTGTCGACAAGGACGAACTGCTGGCCGCCCTTGAAGACCAGAGCGTCAAGGATATGATGCGAACCGAAACCGATAAAGCCCTTGAGAAAGGTGTCTTCGGCTCTCCCTATTTTATCGTCGACGGAGAAGGGTTCTGGGGTTCGGACCGTCTTTGGATGGTTAAAAAATGGCTGCAAAGTGGAGGATGGTAGGGGATGATTACCAAGGGTTATAAGAAGCTTCTTGAAGAGGCTTCCGCCGTTGTTGAAGAAATGACGATGGAAGAAGTGCAGGCCGATAACGGCGAGCAGCTGATCCTTGTCGACCTTCGCGACGTTCGCGAACTGGACCGGGAAGGGATGATCCCCGGAGCCGTCCACGCGCCACGCGGCATGTTGGAATTCTGGGTTGATCCTGAAAGCCCGTATCACCGGGATGTCTTCGATAAAGAAGATAAAACCTACCTGCTTTATTGTCAGTCGGCCTGGCGTTCGGCGCTGGCCGCCAAATCCTTGCAGGAAATGGGCATGACCAACGTCAAACATCTTGCCGGTGGATACAAGGCCTGGAAAGAAGCTGGCGGTGCGACGTGCGAACGACCGAAAAAGAAATAACCAACGGGACTTAATTTCATGAGTGTGATCAATAGCGGGGCCAATCTACGTTCCGAAATTTTTAAAGCCAACAGCAAGGCCATGCGCGCCCTTGTTGATGATCTGGAGAACAAGGTCGCCCGTGTTCGACTGGGCGGCGGCGAGAAGTCCTGCGCCCGGCATCTGGCCCGGGGACGCTTGTTGCCAAGGGAAAGAATTCGCCTGTTGCTTGATGTCGGATCGCCTTTTCTGGAATTCTCGCAGATGGCGGGCTATCAACTCTACGGCGATGATATGGTTCCTGCGGCAGGGGTTATTACCGGCATCGGCAGTGTCGCGGGACAGGAATGTGTGATCGTCGCCAATGACCCGACTGTCAAAGGCGGTACCTATTATCCAATGACCGTGAAGAAGCATCTAAGGGCGCAAGAAATCGCCTTTGAGAACAATCTTCCGTGCATTTATCTGGTTGAAAGCGGTGGTGCATTTCTGCCTCTGCAGGATGATGTCTTTCCCGACCGTGATCACTTCGGCCGAATTTTTTATAATCAGGCGACCATGTCAGGCAAAGGCATTCCGCAGATTTCTATCGTCCATGGTTCGTGTACGGCGGGTGGGGCCTACATACCGGCGATGTCTGACGAAAGCATCATTGTCAAAGGACAGGGCACGATCTTCCTTGGCGGTCCGCCATTGGTCAAGGCGGCGACCGGCGAAGAGGTCACCTCCGAAGAACTGGGCGGGGCTGATGTCCATACAAGAATTTCCGGTGTCACCGATCACATGGCCGATGATGACGCCCACGCCCTGGCGATCGCCCGGCGCTCCATTGGCAACCTGAACCGGGTCAAAAAAATCGATATGGACATCGTCGAAACCGTTGAGCCTTTGTACGGGGCTGACGAATTGTACGGCGTCGTCAACGCAGATACCCGCAAGCCCTATGATGTGCGCGAAGTCATCGCCCGGGTTGTTGATGGTTCCCGGTTTGATGAATTTAAACAGTTGTATGGTCAAACACTGGTTTGTGGCTTTGCCCGTATCTACGGTTATCCTGTTGGCATTATCGCCAACAACGGTATTTTGTTCTCTGAGTCAGCCGAAAAGGGGGCGCACTTTGTTGAGCTTTGCGCGCAACGAAAAATCCCCCTCGTCTTCCTGCAAAACATCACCGGCTTCATGGTTGGAAAAAAGTATGAAGCTGGCGGCATCGCCAAGGATGGCGCCAAGATGGTCACCGCCGTCGCTTGTGCCAGGGTACCCAAGTTCACAGTTGTTATCGGCGGCAGCTTCGGGGCGGGAAATTATTCCATGTGTGGACGCTCATACTCGCCGCGCATGATGTGGATGTGGCCCAATGCCCGCATTTCGGTTATGGGCGGTGAGCAGGCGGCTTCGGTGCTGGCAACGGTCAAGCGCGACGGTATCGAGAAGGGCGGCAAGAAGTGGAGCAAGGCCGCCGAAGAGCGTTTTCGCAAACCGATCCAGCAACAATACGAAGAGCAGGGTCACCCCTACTATGCCAGCGCCCGGCTTTGGGATGACGGTATAATCGACCCCGCCGATACCCGCATGGTGCTGGGCTTGGGCATTTCAGCATCACTGAATGCTCCTATAGAAAAAACCGACTTCGGCGTCTTCAGGATGTAACTTATGGAAAACGTACTTTTAGAAATTGATAAGCGTGGCGTCGCCCGCCTGACCCTGAACCGGCCTGATGTTCATAATGCCTTTGACGATGCACTGATTGGCAACCTGATCGGCAAGCTTGTCGAGTTGGAAGGAAACAAACAGGTTCGTGTTGTCGTTGTCGCCGCAAGCGGCAAAAGTTTTTCCGCCGGGGGTGATCTGAACTGGATGGCCAGAACCGCCGATTATTCACACGCGGAAAACATGGCCGATGCCCGTGAACTGGCCGACCTGATGCGAAAACTGAATTTCTTGTCCAAGCCGACTGTGGCCCTTGTTCAGGGTGCCGCCTACGGGGGCGGCGTTGGCATCAGCGCTTGCTGCGACATTGTCATCGCTTCCGAGCGGGCAAAATTCTGCCTGTCGGAAGTCAAACTGGGACTGATCGCCTCGGTTATTTCTCCCTACGTGCGCGCCGCCATCGGGGAAAGCCAGGCTCGCCGTTATACCTTGAGCGCGGAAGTCTTTAATGCAGAGGAGGCCAAACGGATCGGTCTCGTCCATGAAGTCGTTAGTGCTGATGAACTTGAGGACAAGGGTGAGGAACTGGTTTGCCAATTGTTGAAAAATAGTCCCGCCGCCATGGCCGGGGTCAAGGATTTGCTTTTTTACCAAAACGGTATGGGAATTGATGATGAACTGGTTGAGGAAACAGCTGTGCGCATTGCCAATGTTCGGGCCTCGGCCGAAGGTAAGGAAGGTGTTTCTGCATTTCTTGAAAAACGCCCGCCCTCATGGATAAAGGACTGACGGAAATGTTTTCATCAATCCTGATCGCCAACCGTGGTGAAATCGCCGTCCGCATCGCAGGTACCGCCCGCGCAATGGGGGTGCGGACCGTCGCCGTGTTCAGCGAACATGACGTGGACGCCCTGCATGTTGACGTTGCTGATCAAGCGTATCAGGTCGACGACTATCTGGGTGCGCAGGCTATCATCGAAATTGCCCTGAAAAGCGGGGCCCAGGCTGTTCACCCCGGTTACGGGTTCCTGTCGGAAAACGCTGCCTTTGCCGCTGCTGTTGAAGATGCCGGGCTGACCTTTATCGGCCCGCCGGTTAGCGCCATCGACGCCATGGGATCAAAAGTCAGGGCGCGGCGGATTATGGAGGCGGCGGATGTTCCTGTTGTTCCCGGCTATCACGGCGCCAAACAGGATCTTAAAACGTTAACGGCGGCAGCCAAAAAAATCGGCTACCCGGTGATGATCAAGGCTTCTGCAGGTGGTGGCGGACGCGGTATGCGGGTTGTCGAAAAAGCCGCTGATCTTGAAGCGTCGATTGCTTCTGCCAGGCGCGAAGCCAAGGCGGCTTTTGGAGACACCACCTTGTTGCTTGAAAAATGCGTCGTCGGTCCGCGGCACGTGGAAGTTCAGGTCTTCGCCGACAATTTTGGAAATTCTGTCAGCTTATCAGAGCGCGATTGCTCAATTCAGCGCCGCCATCAGAAAGTCCTGGAAGAAGCACCGGCACCGGGGTTGTCCCAGGCCTTGCGTCAGGACTTAAGCAATGCCGCACTGGCCGCCGCTGACGCCATTGGTTATGTCGGCGCCGGTACGGTGGAGTTCCTGCTTAGCCCCGACGGGGCGTTTTATTTCATGGAGATGAATACCCGCCTGCAGGTTGAACACCCGGTCACGGAAATGATTTTTGGCGAGGATCTGGTTGAGTGGCAGTTGCTTGTTGCCGCAGGTTTTGAACTGCCCCGCGACCAGATGGAACTGATGCCGTCAGGCCATGCGTTGGAAGCCCGCCTTTACGCCGAAGATCCGTCAAATGATTTTCTGCCAACCGGCGGCGTCATCGAACGCTTTCGCTTGGGCAGCAGTGATGAGTATGGAGGAATGGTCCGGGTTGACAGCGCGGTGCGTGAAGGCGACGCGGTTTCCTCCCATTATGACCCGATGATCGCCAAGGTCGTGGTCTGGGGTATTGACCGTGAGGTGGCGCTCAGCCGTATGTCCATGGTGCTCGAGGATATGGAAGTCGCAGGCGTCGTTACCAATTTGCAATTCCTGCGCCGGGCCTTTGCCCACAGCGCCTTTAGGAAGGCCCGTATCGATACCGGTTTTATCGAGCGCCATCGTCGTCAGTTATGTGCGCAAGTTAAAAATCCAGGCTGTGACGCGCTGGCTCTTGCTTCCCTGTCCATCATGCTGCGCCGTGATGCACAAGCGGCGCGCTTGGCCAGCACATCAAAAGACCCGTATTCCCCCTGGCATTCGACACTTGGATGGCGCATGAACGGTGACAATCATCATGTGCTTAACTTTCATACCAGCGCCAACAAAAAGACGACCACGGTTTGTGTGCATTATCGAGCCGATGGTTTTTTTCTGGAAATAGCCGGAACAACCCTGTCGGCAAGTGGTCATTTTGATGATGAGGGTTCCGTCATTGCTTCCATTGACGGGCGACGGGTAAAGGCCATGGTATGCCATCTTGATCGGGAAATTGTCGTCGATGTGTTGGGGCAAATTGAGACTCTTGTTCTTGATGATCCTGCAGCATCGCTGGAGGGCCATGAACATACCGGTGGAAGCCTTGCCGCACCCATGCCCGGGCGGGTGGTGCAGGTTTCAGTAAAGGCAGGTGATCAGGTGAAAACCGGAGATCCTCTTATCGTGCTCGAAGCGATGAAAATGGAACACACGATTTCGGCGCCTGCCAGCGGGACTGTTGGCGAAGTCTTTTTTGCTGTCGATGACAGGGTAGAAGAAGGTGCGCTATTACTTTCGCTAGACTAATCTTAAAAATGTTGAAAGTTAGATTTTAACATTTTTATATGTTTAAATAAGAAGCATTCTGAATAAACGGGGCCGAGGCATGGCGGACTACGACCTTAGCAATTTGAGCGTTCTGATCGTTGATGACTATCAACCCATGCGGCTCATTCTAAAAAATGTGCTGCATGCTCTGGGTATCAAGACGATTGCAGAAGCACCCGGTGGCCTAGAGGCCCTGACAATTCTCAAATCGTCCAATACCGATATTGTCTTTGCCGATAATCTGATGGAACCGATGAACGGTATTGAATTAGTCGAAAGAATCAGGGCCGGCGAAGAAGATATCAACCCCTTTACCCCGATCATCATGGTTTCGGGTTTATCTGATCTTGCCCAAATCGTCAAAGCCCGCGACGCCGGCATCAATGAATTTTTAGCCAAACCTGTTTCGGCAAAAATGGTCTATTTGAGGATTTGTTCCGTCATCGAGCATCCGCGCAGTTTTATTAAAGCCGAAACCTTTTCGGGCCCGGACCGTCGCAGACGCCTGGCCCAAATTGATGGTGAAGAGCGCCGAGATGGCGAGTATGATTATGATGAACAAAAACGGACACAAAAGCGAAGCGAAGAGTGATACCTCTACCCCCAAAAGTCACGATGGTCGAAGTCGGCCCCCGGGATGGACTTCAAAACGAACCGCAAGCCGCCTCGGTTGAAACCCGCATAGCGCTCATTAACAAGCTCGCTGATGCCGGATTGTCGCGTATAGAGGCAGGTAGTTTTGTGTCGCCAAAATGGGTGCCGCAAATGGCTGACACCGATCAGGTTCTGGCTGCCCTAAAACCCAAAGCAGGCCTGCGTTATGCGGTTCTTACCCCCAACATGCAGGGATTTGAAGACGCCGTCGCAGCCGGAGCGGAAGAGGTGGCTATTTTTGGTGCTGCTTCTGAAACCTTCTCGCAAAAAAACATCAATTGTTCAATCGAGGAAAGTTTTCAGCGTTTCATGCCCATTGCGTCCGCTGCCAGGCAAAAGGGGATAGCCGTTCGTGGCTATGTTTCCTGTGTTCTGGGCTGTCCTTATGAAGGGGCGGTGGAGCCTTCAGCCGTTGCAGCGGTTGCCCGTCGGCTTTTTGAAATGGGGGCTGCAGAAATTTCCCTTGGTGATACCACAGGGGTCGGGACACCAGCCAAGGCGCAAGCCATGATTGATGCCGTCAGTCAGGACGTTCCTGTTGAAAAACTGGCGGCCCATTTTCATGATACTTACGGTCAGGCTCTGGCCAATATCCTCAGTGTTATGGAAAAGGGCGTCGCCATTATCGATAGCTCGGTCGCCGGTCTTGGTGGCTGTCCTTATGCCAAAGGTGCGGCGGGCAACGTGGCTTCCGAGGATGTCCTGTACATGCTCGAGGGTCTGGATATAGAGAGTGGTGTTGATTTATCAAAATTGGTAACCGCTGGTGATTTTATTTGTGCTGAACTTGGACGCCAAAGCCAGTCCAAAGTGGCCCTTGCCCGGGGTGGTATGGACTGATGTCACTTCACATTCTCAAATTGTCCGTTGGTGTCGAAGATGTGGATCACCTGGCTCAAATACAAAAAGAGCGCTTGAAACGTGAAGGTGTGCTTGCCCATATCACTCGTAACACCCCCAGAAAAGCTGAAGAAATTCTCGAAGGCGGTTCGATTTACTGGGTGATCAAAAGATTTATCCGTGTTCGTCAACGTCTTGTTGGTATTGAAAGGGGCGTTAATTCCGAAGGGAAGCCTTCCTGTGCGCTGGTTCTTGACCCGACCCTTGTCGCGACTGAACTTAAGGAATTCAGAGCCTTTCAGGGATGGCGTTACTTCAAGGAAGAGGAAGTCCCGGCTGATTTAGTCAAGCATGCAGGAGCGCCAGAAATTCAAAAAAGACTGCCAGATGATATGGCTGCGGAACTTAAATCATTAGGCCTGATTTAATTGCTTTCTTAAGTGGTTGAGGCCCAGGCAATGATCGCATTATAATCTCACTGATTACTAGGGGGGCGGTCAAAAGGATGCTGAATGTCGGACTTTAATGCTAGCGGAATCAATGTTCTGATTGTTGAGGACAATCTGCATTTTCGCACTCTTATTCGTACCATTCTTCAAACTGTCGGTTTTGAAAATGTTGAAGAGGCTCGCGATGGTGCGGAGGCCTTCGAGGTGCTTTCCAGTTTCGAGGCGGATTTGGCTATTATCGACTGGAAAATGGATGGTCAGGACGGCCTGGAATGTGTTCGTCGTATCCGTACCGATGAAGATAGCCCCAATAAATACTTGCCGATTATTATGGTCACTGGATATACCGAGGAAAGCCTGGCCAAGGCGGCCCGCGATGTCGGGGTTAATGACTTTCTGGGCAAGCCAATTTCGGCTAAATCATTGATGTCACGTATTGTTTCGGTATTTGAAGATAAACGAAACTTTATCGAAAATGCAGATTATTTCGGCCCGGATCGGCGTCGTAATCAACAGGAATTCAAGGGCGAGGATCGCCGTAAGTGAAGCGCCAGGAAATTATGAAAATGGCTTCAGGTGTTTCATTAGTTTTTTAATATTTATATTTAACTTCTTTTAACGTGCTCTATGGCACACTAAGTTTATCTGGTTAATAGGTAAGGACAGGCAATGAGCGACGACGATACCGTAAATGTAATTAAACCGCCTGACATGTTGTCGAGCAAGGTTAGTAAAGGTGGCCCGGGTGCGGTCGATCTTGCTGCTATCGAACGTGCTGAATCTGTTATTGCCAACATGGCCGATGACTATCTTGACTGGGTCGAAGACGACCTTGTCAAAATTGCCAATGCGCAAAAAGAGTTAAAGGCTAACCGGGATCAATCCGAACATCATCTGGATAAGGTTTTCCAGGTTGCCCATGACATGAAGGGGCAGGGCGGTAGTTTCGGTTATGACCTGATGACCATTCTGGGTAATGACCTGTGTCGTTTTATTGAAGGCAAAAAGACGGCCAGCGATGTCGATATCGAAGTCATCGACCTTTACATCAGCACCATGCAAATCGTTATTTCCAAACGCATGAGCGGCGATGGTGGGCCCGCTGGCAATGAAGTGCTGACCGGTTTGGCGGCCGTTGTTGCTAAGATTACGTCTTAGCCGCCCATTAGCTGCCCAAGGATTTTTGAAAATCTTCAAGCCAGCTCAAGCGGGCTTCCAGAAGGTCGATATCGTGATCGAGCCAACCGACCAGATAGCCTTCATCTTGGCTGTGATGCTGGCGCAGGTCGTCAAGGCGGGCCAGTTCGTTATCGGTAACCTCGATTAACAGTTCTGCCTGTACGGCGCGCTCTGCCTTGTCTAACAGGTGCAGGAAGCGAAATTTCAAGGCCACAACCAACTTGCTGATTTCCGTCGCAGCCGGACGTACATTCGCCGTCAGCAAGGTTTTTAATTCAGTTCGGCCATCTTCGGTAATGACCAGTTTGGCATCGTCCTCCATGCCGTTGCCATCGGTCGCCTCGACCAAGCCTTCGTATCTTAGAAGTTCGATGGATACGCCCATAACGTCGATGGAAGGGCCGGTTATACGGCTGATGAAGTGGCGGATAGAGTTGGCAAGCGCACCATAACGGGTCGGGCCAAGGGCAAGTGTCCCCAAGGCGCAAAGCCGTACAGCTTCTTTTGGCGTTAATGTGTTATCGGCGAACATACCGAGCGACCCGCTTTCATATTTACTGGCAGAATCAATAATACGCCCGTTGGACGTGTGTGTCTATCAAGTGAAAGAAGGCGATATCAGGCTGCTTGTTTCAATCCCAACCGGTTCCAGACCTCGCGAATTGAATCAACCAGATGATCCATATCGTCATCTGTATGTAGGGGGGTCGGGGTAAAGCGCAGGCGTTCAGTGCCACGATCAACGGTCGGGTAGTTGATAGGCTGAACATAGATATTGTGCTTGTACAGCAGATCATCACTGGCTTGCTTGCAAAGGGCTGCATCGCCTACCAACACCGGAACGATGTGACTGATAGAGGGCATCACCGGGATACCGATTTCCGTCAAACGCCTTTTTAACGTTGCGGCCCGTTCCTGATGACGCTCGCGAAGCTCGTTGTGTTCCTTCAAGTGCTTGATCGAGGCAATGGCCGCGGCAGCGACGGCTGGCGGCATTGATGACGAGAAGATGAAGCCCGAACCATAGGAGCGGACAAAGTCACACATGGCGTTGGAACCGGCTATATAACCGCCGATGACACCAAATGCCTTGGCCAGCGTCCCCTGGATGATGGTAATGCGGTCCATCAGGCCTTCGCGTTCGGCGACCCCGCCGCCCCGCGGGCCGTACATGCCCACCGCGTGCACTTCGTCGAGGAAGGTCATGGCATGGTGTTTTTCAGCAACTTCGCAAATTTCCTTGATCGGTGCGATATCCCCATCCATGGAATAGACGGACTCGAAGGCAATCATTTTTGGTGTCGCAGGGGCGTACTGGCTAAGGAAACGATCAAGATCTTCGACATCGTTGTGCTTGAAAATTTTCTTTTCGGCCCGGGAATGACGAATGCCTTCGATCATCGAGTTATGGTTTTTGGCGTCCGATACAATGACACAACCCGGGATTAGGGCTCCCAGGGTGCTCAAAGCCGTCATGTTGGCCGTCCAACCGGATCCGAACAGCAGGGCGGACTCTTTTTTGTGCAAGTCAGCCAGTTCCTGTTCAAGAAGGACATGGTAATGATTGGTGCCCGAAATGTTGCGGGTTCCACCGGCGCCGGCGCCGCACTTGTCGATGGCTTCGTGCATGGCTGCCAGGGTCGACGGGTTTTGTCCCATTCCCATATAATCATTTGAACACCAGACGGTGATTTCGTGAATGGAACCATCGGGGCGATGGTTCATTGCCTTTGGAAAATCACCCGCCTTGCGTTCCAGGTCGGCGAAAATGCGATAGCGACCTTCCGACTTAAGATCGGCAATGTTTTCCGAAAAAAAACTCTCGTAATCCATCAAAAATACTCCCAGGCCTGACCCCTTTCTCAAGGGCTTCAGGCCATCATACGTGATCACCATATATTTCCGCAAGCTGCCCAAAAGGGGGGCATGATACGGATGGCCAAAAAGACACCGAGCTACAGTGCGGTAACGTTCTGTAATTTAAAGAAAAATGCCAACCAAGGTATGACTTTGGTCAAGGCGTCAACAATTGCTTTGGGCTAATCTACAGCCAGTAAGAATGGTTCCATACTCGAAACGACGACAGGTCTGTGGGTAACTTTAATAACATCCATAAACTATTGAATTATTTAAATAAATTATAACTTATCCCATTTTGTAAAAAGTTATCCACAGGGTTATCCAGTGGGTTATACACAGGAGGACGCATCATGCTGAAAAATATCCTGATCCACCTCGATGCATCTAAACAAAACGATTCAAGGCTGCAAACGGCGATTGCCCTTGGCAAGCGTCATGGTGCTCATTTAACCGGACTTTATGTGGTTACCCATCCAGAAATTCCCACCTATATAGAGGCCCAAATCGGCGGTGACGTTATTAATGCCCAAATTGAAGCGGCAACGCAGGAGGGGCGAGAAGTTCTGGAGCGTTTCGAGAAGCAGACCGCCGCAGAAGGTCTTGAAACAGAGTCCCGTCTGGTTGAAGGGACGGTTGTTGATTGCCTGACGACCCACGGACGTTATTTCGATCTTCTGGTCGTTGGT
The DNA here is from genome assembly GCA_018662005.1 of Rhodospirillaceae bacterium. NCBI lineage: Bacteria > Pseudomonadati > Pseudomonadota > Alphaproteobacteria > Rhodospirillales > Rhodospirillaceae > Rhodospirillaceae bacterium. Next base: position 20,740 of record JABJHA010000016.1, read on the forward strand.
CAGTACGATCCTGATGATTCTGGCCTACATAGCGTTGAGGATATGCCCGACCGTCTGATTATGTCGGCCGGCCGGCCGGTTCTGGTTGTTCCTTACGCCGGGACGTTTCCTGATATCGGCGATAGGGTCATCGTTTCCTGGGATGCCTCAAGGCAAGCGACACGGTCGGTTAACGACGCCATGGCAATTTTGGAAGCATCACAAAAAGTCGATGTACTGTCGATTAATCCGGCTGGAAATGATCATGGCGATAATGCCGGTGCCGACATCGCCTTGCAGTTGGCCCGTCACGGTGTCAATGCAGAGGCCAAGCAAATCACCAGCCCTGATGTGGATGCGGCCGATATGTTGCTCTCAAGGGCTGCCGACAGCAGTGCGGATATGATTGTGATGGGTGCTTACGGACATGCCCGCTGGCGCGAAATCGCCCTGGGTGGCTTCACCCGTCACATGCTTGCTCACATGACAGTGCCGGTACTGATGTCGAATTAGTTGCCAACCTTAACGATCAACTCGACAAGCAGCGTGGCAAAGGCGTCGCGGGCCATAAACAGGAATGAAAACGCGGTCCCCCATAAAACGGGTCGTTTCCACCAACCGGGGGGAAGGGGCCTTAGAAACCGTTGTGCGCGAAGGGCCATACGGCGCTCCCGGCCACGTCGTTCTTCTTCAAGTTGCCATAGATTATAAGCGAGAATATCCTCGCGTGAGGGCGGGCGTGACGGTACAAACATAGTCATAACATTCTGTCCTGTTGTCTTAATCAAGCCTTCTGGCTAATTTTTAGATTATCAAGCAAACCTTTCTTGTTGGTTAACGCCGGTTAATGGGGTAGAAAACCCGCCAACCAACCCGAAATTCAATTGGAGATACCCCTATGACCGATCAGGTTACCGCCGCACACATACTTGTCATGCATGAAGATTCCGCCCGTTCGTCCGAAACACGGACCAAGGATGAAGCCAAGACAATGATTGATGATGTTAAGGCTAAAATTGCCGATGGTGCAGATTTCGCGGAGCTGGCCGGACAGGTGTCCGACTGTCCGTCGGGCAGCAACGGTGGCAGCCTGGGTCAATTCGGTCGCGGCCAAATGGTCAAGGCTTTTGAGGACACGGCCTTCGCTTTGGAGCCGGGTGAAACCAGCGACATCATCGAAACAGAATTCGGATATCACCTGATATTGCGCTCAGCCTAAACGGTAATAATTATGGGGATGGAATTTCAAATTCCATCCCCTTTTTTATGATTATTTTTTAGATTTCAGAACGCCTCGCTTGGTGCGAAATTCCTCTTCATCAATTTCGCCCTTGGCGTAGCGGTCGCTTAAAGTCGCCAATGCACTGCCTGTTCCGCCATGGTTGCAGAGTCCACTGCCGTGGGCGCCGCGCCGAAATAACCAGATCAGCAGAACAACAAAGCCGATAATCAAAAGGATCGAAAAGGGGCCATGCATCAAGCCCCAGCCATGGTGGCCGACGCCACCCCAGCCATTGTTCATATATCCGGCGTTCATGAAGCCATTTACGGTTTCGTTATACATTGTAAAATCTCCTTAAATTGAAAAAATTAGCGACCGACGTAGAGGGGGAGTAAACGCCGGTCGCTCGCCGCAGCGGCGGGGGAGTCACCGTGTGCGGAATTTATTTGATCGGGCGATGTGCCCCGGTTCTGGTGTCGAATTGGATTTTGTGGACCAGTGAATCGTCAACGGTGACGATTTCGACAACGATGGCGTCCTCGCCTTGGGCTTCGACTTTGCCAACCTTCAGGCGGTCGTTGCCGTGCATCTTCAGACGACTTTCGACGATTTCCTTGACGTCATCGACGCCAAGGTCGCGATCAACGCCCGATTGCTGCATCTGGCCGCAAGGCGCATTGCCGGAACCCATCATGCCGTATCCATGGCCCTGAGACCCCATCATGCCCTGGTTATAACCGTGGCCCATTTGTCCACCGTAGCCCTGGGATCCATGGGAAAAGGCTGGGACGGTACTGAAAGCGGCAACGCCGAGTACGAGAGCCGTTGCGGCGATACTGAGTACGAGATTTTTGCGTTTCATGACAATCTCCTTGTTTGTCGTGTCAATTTCATTCGATGAGGACATTTGAACACGCATTTGTATCGGGGATGTTTCGGCCACACGGGCTTTTTGTAACAAACTATTGCCTGGAACCCTGCAGCAACGTTCGGTTACCAAGAATTGACCCACCCCGGGCGAGTTTTGGCTATAGTCATCAAATGAACAGTTCTGAACACATTTTGATTGTCGACGACGACAAGGAAATTCGCGACCTGCTGGGGCGATTCCTCGATAAGCACGGCCTGCGTGTGACGACGGCGTCAGGCGGGCGCGAGATGAAGACGGCGCTTGCCGACTGGAACATCGATCTCGTCGTCCTCGACCTGATGATGCCGGGCGAAGATGGCCTGACCCTGTGTCGCAACTTGCGTTCTGAATCAAATATTCCCGTTATCATGCTGACAGCCATGGGCGAGGAAACGGATCGTATTATCGGCCTGGAAATGGGCGCCGATGATTATCTCGCCAAGCCCTTTAATCCACGTGAATTACTGGCACGCGTCAAGGCTGTTTTGCGGCGTAGCGCTGATCGCCCAACACGAAAATCCCAAAGTGACGAAGAACAAAAAATGACACGCTACGTCTTTTCAGGCTGGGCCCTGGAAGTCGAACGACGCGAACTGTTTTCCCCTTCGGGCGCGCTGGTGCCACTCAGCGGCGGTGAATTTGAACTGCTTCTGGCTTTCATCACCCATCCGGGCCGGGTGATGAACCGCGACCAGTTGCTTGATCTTGCGCGTGGCCGCGAAGCGCAACCCTTTGACCGTTCAATCGATGTTCAGGTCAGCCGCCTGCGCCGTAAAATAGAGGATGATCCGAAAAATCCGTCTCTGATTAAAACCGTGCGTAGCGGCGGTTATCTTTTCGCCTCCGAGGTCAGTCAATGAAATTCCGGACACCCGGTTTTTGTGATCACCGCACCATTGTCGGGCGGACGGTCCTGTTGCTGCTGGCCGGGCTTGTCATCTCGCATCTGATCAGCATTGCCATTTATTCCGACGAACGACGCACGGCCCTTCTTACGGTTGGCGGGCGTCAGGTGTCTGAACGGATCGCCGCAGCTTATCTGAACATCGATCGAGCCAACCCGCAGCAACGCAAAAGTTCCATTCAGGCTTTGTGGGAACCGATGTTCAGCATTACATGGACGAAGCAAAGCGTTCTTGCTGATGGTTCGCATGGCGGCTGGCGCGCCCACATGGTGCGGACCACAATCGCCGATTTCCTGACAGGTATTGATAGCAAAAAAATTCGCATCAACTATGGCCATCTCGGTCAATTTCGCCCTGGTATGACACCGGGAACGGGTATGGCGCCGGGCGATCCGGTGGTCGCCATGCAGGAACACATGGGGCGAATGATGGGAGAGGGTTCCGGTCACATGCGTAAGCGCTTCGACAGTTTCTCCCGCAAATGGCACGGCGACAGTGTGCTCAGTGTGTCCATAGAGCTTACCGATGGCAGCTGGTTCAATGTGGCGACGCCCGGAACCCGCTTGCGTTCAGCCTGGTGGAGCCGGGTTTTCGGGCCCATCATCGTGACCACGATCATCGTTCTTTTCCTGACTTTCTGGGCTGTCAGGCGTTCAGCCAAACCGTTGGCCCTGTTCGCCCAGGCCGCCGAACGGCTGGGCCGTGATGTCAACGCGCCGCCGATGCCCGAAGACGGCCCAAAGGAAGTGCTCAGCGCCTCTCGCGCCTTCAATGAAATGCAAAGAAGACTGCAAAGCTTCATCAAGGACCGGACTCATATGCTGGCGGCCATATCTCATGATTTGAGGACCCCCATCACCCGTTTGCGGCTGCGCGCCGAATTGATTGACGATCCGGAACAGCAAGCAAAGATGCTCGCCGATCTCGATCAAATGGAGCAGATGATCGCCGCCACCCTGTCCTTCGCCCGCGACGAGGCGACTGACGAGGTTTCCGTTCGTTTCGATCTTGCGGCGATGTTGCAAAGCCTGACGGGCGATATTTCCGATACCAACGGCAAAGCGTCATACGATGGGCCCGACAAACTTGAATGGACGGGCCGCCCGGGGGCTCTCAAACGGGCTTTTCAGAATTTGGCTGATAACGCCATCAAGTACGGCGGACGTGCCGATATCTCATTACTGGTTAAGGACGCGGGGCTTGTCGTCAGCGTTGCCGATGACGGCCCGGGCATTCCCGAGAGCGAACAGGAACGGGTATTCGACCCGTTCTACAGGATCGATCCATCGCGCAACCGCGATACCGGCGGGGTGGGGCTCGGTCTTGCGGTGACACGTTCCGTCGTCCGCGCCCATGGTGGCGAGATTTCGTTCGATTACGATGATCGTTTTGTGGTCGTCGTTAACTTGCCGAAGACTTAAGCGTCTTTACCGCCGTGGGCCTTTGACCAGGCGGCCGGATCCTCGAGGAATTCCTTGACACCATTAATGGTTTCTGCGGGGAAGTAATCCCCGGCCTCGGCAGCTTCCAGAACATCATGCCAGGTGGCCAGATAATGAAGGGTCAAACCTTCTTTTTTCAGGGATTCCAAAGCTCCCGCGAAAATTCCGTAGTAAAACACGCAAAAACAATCGGTGACAACGGCGCCAGCTTCACGCAGGGCGTTGACGAACAACACCTTCGAGGCCCCGTCTGTGGCCAGGTCCTCGACCAGCAGAACCTGTGAACCCTCGCCAAGATCGCCTTCGATCTGGGCATTGCGACCAAAACCTTTAGGTTTTTTGCGAACGTAGAGCATCGACTTGTCGGTGGCCTGGGCGATCCATGAAGAATACGGAATCCCCGCCGTCTCGCCACCAGCGATAACATCAATTTCTTCAAAGCCGATATCATTGTCCAGCTGAGCAACGGCCAGTTTCATCATTCGTTTGCGTTCTTCGGGATAGGATATCAATTTACGGCAATCAATGTAGACGGGGCTGGCCCAGCCAGATGTCAGGATATAGGGCTCCTCGGGGCGGAAATTAACGGCCTTGATATCAAGCAGCATTTTAGCCGCTTCAAGGCCTGTTGCCGTGCTGGCGATCGTATCAAGGGGATCAGACATGTCGCACCGTTTTGTTTAAGGAATGATGGGTTGTTTATTTCTAGAGGCTATATCACGATTCCTCAATGACCTTTGTTCCTGAGTATGTAGCCATCTTCACCCAACCCTTGAAAATAATCATTTATACAGTCGTGACGGACCGGACCGCCTTCTTCGTCAGGTTCCAGGTTCCGTTCGGCAACGTATGTCCGCTGGGCGGCCCCGTCGACCAGAACGTGATACCAGGGGCGGTCTTTTGGCGGCTTGCTTCGGGCGACATTCTGATACCAGTCGTCGCTGCCATGGAATTCGGGATCAATGTCAATAATGACACCGCGATAACCAAATAACCGATTTTGGATCAGTTGTCCGACACTGAATTTGGCAGTCTGTTCGCCCAACGTTTATTGCTCCTGATTTCGTTTGTATTTACCCTGAAGCAGGGCCATGATCGCGCCATTCGGGTCACCCGGTCAATCCGCATGACGATGCTTTGTCTATATAGGGCTTTTGTGCCATTTTCCCACCCAGAGGTTTTAATGAATAGCGAAAATATGCGTACTGGCGGCCAACTGGTATCCGATGCCCTTCAGGCGCAGGGTGCCGACAGTGTCTTTTGTGTTCCAGGCGAAAGTTATCTGGAAGTTCTCGACGCTCTTTATGATGCGCGCAACGCCATTCGCGTTATTTCCTGCCGTCACGAGCATGGCGCCTCCAATATGGCCGAAGCCTATGGAAAGCTGACAGGCAAACCCGGTATCTGCATGGTGACCCGTGGTCCGGGTGCGTGTAACGCTTCAATCGGTGTGCACACGGCTTTTCAGGATTCGACTCCGATGATCCTGTTTATCGGTCAGGTCGGTCGTCAGCATCTTGGACGCGAGGCTTTTCAGGAAGTCGATTACGTTCAGATGTTTACCCCCCTTGCAAAAGCCGTCGAGCAAATCGAGGCGGCCCAGGATGTTCCCGCCGCCGTCGCGCGGGCTTACCGGACAGCAATGTCGGGCCGCCCCGGCCCGGTTGTTCTGGCGCTGCCCGAAGACATGTTGCGAGAAGAATGCGAGACTCCGGATGTCGAGGCGGTCGTTATAGAAAGTAAACAACCCGGCGTTGGTGAAATGGAACGCCTGCATCATATTCTGGGAGACAGCAAAAGGCCGCTGATGCTGGTTGGTGGTGGCGGCTGGTCAGAACAGGCACGGGCCGATATCCTCGCATTCGCCGAAGCAAATAACCTGCCGACCTGTTGCTCATTCCGTCGTCATGATCTGATTGATAACGATCACCCAAATTTCGTTGGTGAAGTTGGAATCGCGCCTAACCCGAAACTGTTAGAGCGTATCAAACAGGCGGATATGTTGCTTGTCGTCGGTGCCCGTCTGGGTGAAATGACAACACAGGGCTACACGCTGCTTGGTGAGCCTGCACCGATTCAAAATCTTGTTCATGTTCATACGGACGCCCAGGAACTTGGCAAAGTCTACAAACCGGATTTGCCTATAAACGCAGGCATGGACGCTTTTGCCGCCGCTGCCCGGAAATTGGCCTCCATTGAGTCTGATCATCGCAAAGCTAACAGTGAGAAGGGGCGCCAGGAGTATCTTGAAGGGCGTGTTCCCGACCCATACGACGGGGCGCTTAATCTTGGTCAGGTGATGGCGGTCATTGATGAGATGATTGGGGAAGATGGCATTATCACCGTCGATGCCGGCAACGGCAGCGGTTGGCCGCAACGCTTTATCCCCATTGGTGGGAAAAGAAGGCTGTTGGGACCGACCAGCGGGGCCATGGGGTACGGCGTTCCGGCGGCGCTGGCGGCGAAAGCCGTCTACCCCGAGCGGACCGTTGTCTGTTGTGTCGGCGATGGCTGCTTCGGCATGACCGGACAGGAAATTTCGACAGCCGTAAAAGATGGCCTTAAACCGGTCATCCTGATTTTCAATAACGCCATGTACGGCACCATCCGCCTGCATCAGGAACGCCGTCATCCGGATAGGGTTATCGCTACTGACCTGAACAATCCTGATTACGCTGCGGTTGCCCTGGCGTCTGGGGCTTTTGGCGAAACCATCGAAAGCACTGAAGAATTTCGCCCGGCCTTTGAAAGGGCGCTTCGCTCTAACTTGCCGGCAGTGCTAGACTTGCGCATCGACCCGGACCTTATTACAACCCGAACCACGTTGAGCGCCATAGCAAAGAGTTAACACATGACCGAACTTGTTGTCGGCTATGCTAACGAACAGCAACGCAAGGACCAACGTCGAAACGTTGAAGATACCTTCGTTGTTATTGATGGTGCCACCTGCAAAGTCGTCAATATCAGCCTGCGCAGTGTGCTGTGCATTGGTTACAAGGGTGCGGCCAAAGAGGGCGATGAAATCATCATCGAGGATTTGCTGATGGCTGATGACAGTCGCGTTAACGTCAATTCTGCTGCCAAGGTGATGCGGCTTGATGCCTCCAAGAAAGAAATGGCGGCCGTGTTTCTGGATATGAATTCAAAGACATTCGATACCCTGGAAAAAATGATGATGTTGCGTCCCCTGGCTGGCGACGGTGGGCGGCTTAAGTGAGTACGCCATCGGTGTGGCTGCTGGTTGATGACCGGGCCGGTAATCAAAGCCAGTGTCTGGGTGTCGGTGATGCTCTGGATATGCGCTGTGAAATCCGCGACCTGGAATACACCGCGGCCGCTGCCTTGCCAAATTTCGTTATGGGTAAGACTTTTGGTGGCCTGAACGCCAGCTCGCGGGTCAATCTGGTGCCGCCGTGGCCGGATCTCATCATCGCCGCTGGCAGGCGCTGCTCGCCGGTCGCTCGCCACATCAAGGATAAGAATAACGGGAATACGTTTCTGGTTCAGATCATGTATCCGGGCGATACCGGGCTGGATGAATTTGATCTTGTTTGCGTGCCCCGTCATGACGCCATCCCCGACAGGGCGAACATTTTACAGATAACCGGCGCTCCCCACCGGGTTACCCGCGAGCGGTTAACGAGCGCCAGGGAAGATTGGCAGGAACGTTTGGGATCTCTGCCGGGACCACGTATTGCCTTGATTGTCGGCGGCTCGACCAAGCGCCGCAAGTTCACGGAACAAATGGCCCGTGAACTGGGTTCGGCGGCGTCAAAAATGGCAACCCAGGCCGGTGGGTCATTGATGGTGACCACCTCAAGGCGATCGGACGACACCGCCGATGCCCTGATTGAAGAAATAGAAGCGCCTGCCCAGGTTTTCAAATGGGGTGCGGAGGGTGAAAATCCTTATCTGGGATATCTGGCCATGGCCGACGCGGTCATCGTTACCGGGGATTCCGTCTCCATGTGTTCGGAAGCCGCAGCGACAGCGGGACCGATGTGGATTTACGCGCCAAAAAAACTGACCGTCCACAAGCATGGCATTTTGCACCAGCAGCTTTATGACGCAGGCATTGCCAAGCCCTTTGATGGCAGCGGTGGCACTGTGTTTGAAAGCTGGCGGCATGATAGTCTCAATGCAGCCTTCGACATTGCCGCTGAAATAAAAAAACGCCTGGGGATGTCTTAAGTCGTGGCAAGACAAGCAAGGAAACGCCGCGCCAAAGTAAAGGCAACGGAGCACGTTCTGTCTATTTCGGAGCTGGGTTGGCATGGCGACGGCGTAGCCGAAGTGGATGGCAAGAAAGTTTATGTTCCCTTCACCTTGGCTGGTGAGAGTGTCCGTGCAGCCGTCAGCGGCAGCCGCGCTGTCCTATTGGAAATCCTTCAGGCAGCGCCCGAACGGGTCGAGCCTGCGTGTCCTCATTTCAGTCGTTGCGGTGGTTGCGCCGTTCAGCATCTGGCCACCACTTCGTACACGCACTGGAAGCGTCAGATTATTGTGACGGCACTGGCCAATCGTCATGTTGAGGCTTCAGTGGCGCCGCTGGTTGATGCCCACGGCGCAGGTCGCAGGCGGGTAACCTTGCATGTTCGTTATGAGGACGGGCAAATATTGGCTGGGTTCATGCAGGCGGGCAGCCATAAACTCATCGACCTGGACCAATGCCCCATACTGGCTCCGGAATTGTCAGGGGTAACAACCATCGCGCGTGATTTGGCGCGAGCTTTGGGCAACAACCTGAAACCGCTGGATATCCAACTGACGGCCACTGAAACCGGTCTCGACTGCGCCATGCGCGGGGGCATCGAGCTTGATCTGGACGCCCGTATGGATTTGTCAGATTGCGCCAACGATCATGATCTGGCACGCCTCACCCTTGATGGAGAACTGGTGCTGGAACGCCGAGCGCCCATATTGACTTTCGGGGCAGCCAAATTGGCGCTGCCACCGGGAGGCTTCCTGCAGGCGACGAAGATGGGTGAGGAGATACTGTCAGGGTTGGTGCTTGAGGCTGTCGGCAAGGCAAACAAGGTGGCTGACCTTTATTGCGGCGTCGGTCCGTTTGCCTTGCGTCTGGCGCAGAACAGTTCCGTCGTCGCCATCGATAGCGACAGCGCCGCCATTGCCGCCTTGAAAAATGCCGCTGATCACACCCCCGGCCAAAAGCCTGTTGTCACGGAAATCCGTGATCTTGCCAAGAATCCGCTTTATGAAGGCGAGCTAATAAGTTTTGATGTCGTCGTCTTCGATCCACCACGGGCCGGGGCCGAGGCGCAGGTGTTGGAAATCGTAGAGGCAAAGGTAAAAACGGTGGTCGCCGTATCGTGCAATCCAGCGACATTCGCCCACGATGCTTCCATATTGACAGAGGGTGGCTACGTGTTGGAAATGGTCATTCCGGTCGACCAGTTCCGTTACGCCGGTCACGTGGAAATGGTCGGGGTGTTTAAACGAAAGTCATCATCACTTTAAGGTCAGGCTGTATGTCATATAACATTACCTTCGGTCCGCGGGTCCGCAAATCACCCTTCTTCGACTGTACCGTCGCCGACGGCGTCAGGCATTTTACCATTTATAACCAGATGTACATGCCGACGGGCTACAGTGATCCGCAAGCCGAATACCGGCGCTTGTTGGAAGGTGTTTCCATGTGGGATGTCGCCGCCGAGCGACAAGTGGAAATCAAGGGCAAGGACGCCGAACGTCTGGCTCGTTACCTGACACCCCGTGATTTGAAAGACTGCCCCATCGGCAAGGGAAAGTATGTTCCGCTTTGTGATCATCAGGGTCGCCTGATTAATGATCCCGTCCTGCTGCGTCTTGCCGATGACCGGTTCTGGTTATCGATTGCCGACAGTGATGTGTTGCTTTGGGTCAGGGCGGTTGCGGCGGAAGGAGATTTTGATGTCACGGTCAGCGAGCCTGATGTCAGTCCGCTTGCGATCCAGGGTCCAAAAGCGGAAGCGGTGGTCGTGGATCTGCTTGGTGATTGGGTTCGCGAGCTTAAATACTTCTGGTTTCGTGAAGCCGAACTCGATGGCATTCCGCTGGTTGTTGCCCGCTCGGGCTGGTCCAAGCAGGGCGGTTTCGAGCTTTATCTGTGTGACGGCTCCAAAGGGGAAGTGCTGTGGGAGCGGGTTAAGAAGGTTGGCGCTGCGCACGGCATCGGACCCGGCGCGCCAAACTATATTGAACGCGTCGAAAGCGGCCTGTTGTCCTATGGTTCGGACAATCTGGCTGACAGCACGCCCTTTGAAGTGGGCCTGGATAAAATGATCGACCTGGAAAGAAGTGATGATTTTATTGGTAAACAGGCGCTTGTTAAAGTAGCGGAACAAGGCCCGGCTAGGCGACTTGTTGGGATTACTTTCGACGGTGAGCCCGTCCTGTCAAATCAACATCCCTGGCCTGTACGTATCGACGGACAAAGTGTTGGGGCAGTACGTGTCGTTTGCCACTCGCCACGACTTGCTCAAAACATCGGCCTGGCATTGCTCGACACGCCATATACAGAGATCGGAACAACCTTAGAGATAGAAGGCGAGGGGGCGACTTACCAGGGCACTGTCGTGCCTCAACCGCTGGTGCCGCCGGGAACGCCGTTGATTTAAGCTTGTCTATTCGACCAGGCTGATTTCCAGTTCTGCATTTCCACCTGCGGCGGTTTCCATGTTGTTGAGTTCTTCAATCAACCGGGCATCAATGACTTTGTCTGCAATGCAGCGGGTGGCCCTGATGCGTTGATTGATCAATTTAATAAAATCGGCGAGTTCTTCACCTTTGAGGATTTGACCACTGGATTTAATGACAGCGGATTTGCCACGAAACATGACATCCCGCATGTGTTCCTCGTAGCTTTCCCATTTTTTGATATAGGGGTCCCAGTCGCCGTCGTGCTGACGATCAACGCTGGCGGTCAACTTCTCGGCAGTGTTGTCGGACCACCAGGAGACAGCAGGTATTTCAGGACATCTTTCTGCCTTGGCCTGGTTGGAAAAAAACACCATGGCGCCAAGAATGATAAAAAGAAACTGTCCCATTTGAATTGTTCTGGTAAAGCTGGGCATGATTTTCTCCGATCCAAATTCACTTGATGACGATCTGTATGCGAGAACTATCTCATGGCAATGTTGTGTCCATATTGCTTTGATGTGACTAGGATGTTGCTAAATGTGAATGGCAATTCGGGGGTGTGAGGATATCGGTATGGATTGGTGGAAGCAGATTTTTGAAGCCTTTAAGGTCGCCGATATCAGGCAGGTCGCCTATGTGCCCGACGCCGGTCATGCCGCCCTTATCGATGCCTGTACCGCTGATCAGGGCATACACGCCCTTGCAATGACAACGGAGGAAGAGGGTGTTTCGCTTCTTGCCGGGGCCTGGTTGGGCGGGGTGCGTGGCGCGCTTTTGATGCAATCCTCCGGCGTTGGCAATTGCATCAACATGTTTTCACTGGCCTCGACCTGTCGATTCCCGCTGCCGGTTTTTGTCACCATGCGCGGCCAATGGCAGGAGTTTAACCCCTGGCAACAGGCGATGGGTGAAAGTGCAGAACGTCATTTGCGGACGTCAGGTTTTCAATGCCAGACGGCGGCATCGGCGGACGATGTAGGCCCGATGACGACAGCGACACTTGATACGGCGTTCACGGATGACGGTATGGCGGCGTTGTTGCTTCATCAAAGCCTGATGCCCGTCAAAACGTTTGATCAGTGAGGTCCGCAATGATTGAAGATAAACGTTCTGACGCCTATCCCCTTCGACGCCGGGATGTTGTTAAGCGGTTGATCCATGCAGATGATGATCTGCTGGTTATCGCCGGTCTTGGTTCAACGGCCTGGGACATTACGTCGGCCGGTGATCGTGATTTGAATTTCCCGTTGTGGGGGGCGATGGGCGGGGCCATTTCAATGGGGCTTGGTCTGGCGCTGGCGCAACCCAGGCGACGGGTGCTGGTCATCACCGGCGACGGGGAAACCTTGATGGGACTGGGCAGTTTGGCCAGCGTTGCTTTGCAGGGGCCGCAGAACCTGTCGATTTGTACCTTTGATAACGAACGTTACGGGGAAACCGGAATGCAGCTGACCCATACATCGGCAAAGACCGACCTGGCCGGTGTGGCGAAGGCTTGCGGGATAGCAGTAACGGGGGAAGTACGAACGGAAGATGAGCTGGAGGCGGCATTGCCGGCTATTCTGGAAGCGCCAGGGCCTGTCTATCATGCCATCAAGGTACGGGCCGAAAAACTCGATTTTGTCCTGCCGCCCAATGACGGCGAACATCTGAAAGATCGCTTCCGTCTTGCCTTGCTAGGCGCTTGCTAGTCCAGGCCGTAAAGACCCGGGAATTCTTCATACATACCGCGCTCTGCGTTCTTGTGACAGATGATGCAGTTTGAGCCGTTCATATACTTCACGTCCTTGGACATCAGTTTGTATTTCTTCGTGGTGTGATGGCGTGTCCAGTTGGGAGTTTCTGTAATCCGAATAGGATCGATGATGCCCTTTTTAGCCCACTGCTTCAGGGTCATCTTGACCGGCACCCGGTCTTTGGCATCCATGGCTTTGGACAACAGGTAGACTTTGATATGTTTGGCGCCTTTAGGGGGCAGGCTGGCGTCTTCGCCAAAATGGTTGGCGAGGTCGTCCATGATTTTTGTCCAACCGCCAATTGTCAGCCTGTTCGGCGGGAAGACCATGTGACAGTCGCCGCATTCCTTGCGGGTGATATCATCCTGAACGGTGAGTGGAAAATCCGAAACCTCTGCGGCCGGTGCTGGCGCAACACCCATAATAAACAAACCTGCCACCAGGATAATGGCAATTTTACTGAACATTGAACTCTCTCCCGACCCTGTCCGTTAACATTTCACACACTGTAACAGTGAAGAAATGAATGGAGCCTGAACGGGTTTAAACGGCTCGCGAGTGACGGCCCTTGCCGCTGTCAAGATAAGCATCAAAGACGGCGGCGACCAGCCGGACGAAGGGACGACCGGTTTCTGTTACGGTGATGGTGTTGCCATTTATGGTGATGATGGCGTCATCGGCCAAGGAGGCCAGCTTTTCCATTTCCGGCACGAAAGTCGCTTTCGAGGTGGCGAATTTTTCGCAAACCTCATCCAGATCAACCGTAAGATCGCACATGATGCGTTCGATAATATGGCCACGCAGGCGATCATCATCGCTTAAGGCGATGCCGCGGGCGATCGGTAAAATACCGGCAGCGATGTTTTCCCGGTACTGCTTCAGCGGTGACAGATTTTGAATGTAACCTTGTGATAATTGGCCAATGGCCGAAGCGCCGAAGCCGATCATCGCCGGGGCCAGATCGGCGGTATAGCCCTGGAAATTACGTTGCAGGACACCATCATCAAGGGCAACGGACATCTCGTCATCGGGAAGCGCGAAGTGATCAAGGCCAACGGCCACGTATCCGGCTTCGATAAACTTTTTAGACGATGCTTCAAACTGCTGCCAGCGTTCATCGGCATCTGGCAGGTCGTCTTCATTAATAAGTTTTTGGTGGGATTTCATCCACGGCACATGAGCGTAGCCGAACAGGGCGACCCGGGCCGGTTTCAGGCCAATGGTCAATTCCGCCTCGCGGATAACCATTTCGGTGGTTTGCATGGGCAGGCCGTACATCAGGTCCATATTGACGTGGTCGATGCCGTACTGGCGCAACCAGCCAATGACCTGGGCTGTCATTTCGTAAGGTTGGATGCGGTTGATGGCTTTCTGGATATCGGCATCGAAACTTTGCACACCGATGCTCGCCCGGTTGACCCCGGCATCCTGCAGGGCGCGAATGTAGTCTTCACTGGCAGTGCGCGGGTCAAGTTCCACAGCGATGGCGGCGTCCGGCGTGACATCGAAACGGACACGTAAATGATCAATAATGCGTTTCCAATCCTCGCCCTTAAGCATGGTCGGGCTGCCACCACCCCAATGCAGGTTGCTCGCCTTGAATCGTCCGGGCAGGTTTTTTGCGACCAGATCAATTTCATCGAGAAGCACGGCGACGTAATCGGCTACCGGATCGTAACGTTTGACGATTTTGGTATAGCAACCGCAGAACGAACACATCTCGTCACAGAACGGAATATGAAAATACAGCGACAGGGGCGTTGCCGGGTCAAGCGCTGCCAACCACTGGCCGTAGAGCTCGCCTGTGACGCTTTCACTAAAGTGCGGGGCCGTCGGGTAACTGGTGTAACGGGGCACCATCAGGTCATATTTTTTTGAAAGATCGGTTACCATGGTAATGATTATAAACTGTTCCTTACAAAGGATCGACAACGAAGGGGTTGGGATCGCCGTATGGCCCGATCTGGCTGCAATGATAGATCATACCGTGATCTTCATTCCACAACACAATAGGGCAGGCGGCGGGCTCCAGCATAAAGCTTGATGTGGCCCCCGGGGTTAAATCCATGGTCATCTGGAAAACCAGTGATGGCGCTACACAGGCAATCGTGCCGCCCCAGGCGACAGAGATCGGTCGGTGCATGTGGCCGCATACAATGCCAGTGATTTGCGGGTGTCGCTTGACGATGTCTTCCAGCTTGTCGGCGCCCACGAAAGGCCGTTTATCCATGAAGCCAATGCCACTGACGAAAGGCGGGTGATGCATGAAAATCAGGGTCGGGCGAGCGGGTTCGGCGGACAGCGTCTGATCAAGCCAGCCAAGGCGTTCAGCGCACATTTCGCCGCCGTCATGATCGTCGCGTTTTGTGTCCAGGCCGACCAGCCGTAACGGATAGTCTTCCAGGGCGTAGTGAAGAAATTTATCGCTCTGGCCAAGGTAACCCTGATCTGTGAAATGATGGCGCATCATGTCGCGGTCATCGTGGTTTCCGGGAATGATGTAGACCGGCATTTCAAGCCTGTCGAATTCGCGGCGCATGACCCGGTAGTCCTGCTCGTGGGCCTTGTTGACCAGATCACCCGTCGCCAGAACCAGATCGGGTCGGGGGGACAGTTTGTTCAGGTGTTCGATGGCCGCGTTCAGGGCGGCCATGGTGTCGACCTTGCCTTTAAGCAAGCGGCCGTCTGTGCGCAGGTGAAGGTCTGAAATCTGGGCGATAATCATGGTTGGATCAGTCAATATTGATGAGGCATTAATCGTGCAACTTGATATAACCTCTGCCACTATCGAATTGAAGAGGAAACACCCAAAGGTGCCAAAATTTGCCGCCAACTTAAGCTGGTTATTCACGGAAGTTGACTTTCTTGACCGCTTTGCCGCCGCCGCTGAAGCTGGATTCAAAGGTGTCGAATTCTTGTTTCCTTATGATTTCAGGGCCTCAGAAATCTCCGCCCGGCTTAAAGAGTATAACCTTGAAGTCGTGCTGATAAATGCCCCGCCCGGTGACTGGACGGCTGGCGAGCGGGGACTTGGCTGTGTTTCTGGTCGGCAGAACGATTTTCAGGAATCCATCAGGCTGGCCATTGACTACGCTTCCGCCATCAAGTGTCCGAACATTCATATTATGGCTGGTATCGGCACTGCTGATGCAAGGGATGTATTCGTTGAGAACTTGCATTTTGCCGCCACCGAATGTGCCTCTGCCGGTAAGCGGGGACTGATTGAACCGATCAACGATAAGGATATGCCGGGTTATTTTCTAACCCGCCCGGATCAGGCCATGGACATTCTCGACACCGTTTCCAGTTCTGCCCTGGGCTTGCAACTCGACCTCTATCACGCGGCCTGCATGGGATTTAATCCTAATAAAGTGATAGAGGATTGCAAAAAATCAATCGCTCATATTCAGATCGCCGGGGTTCCCGAACGCTGTGAGCCCGATGGGAGTGATGTTGATTTTCCGGCCTTGTTTGAGCGGATTGACGCCATTGCTTATGATGGTTGGGTTGGCTGTGAATATCGCCCCAGAAAGACGACCATTGACGGATTGGGCTGGGCTTTTGAATATTTATAAGTTATTCAGTAATCACTGAAGGTTTAGGAAAGAAAAAGTATTAAGAATGGCTGAAATCCTGCACCAACAAAGACTGATCCTGGAATTGCTTGTCATGTCAGGCAATATTGCAGTTTCTGATGTAGATGACGGCACTCTTCTATATGCAACCATGAAGGAATGCGAGAAATCCGGATGGCTGACCCTGAAGCATTTTGGTGCCGGATTTGACCAGGCCGTGATCACCCAGCAAGGCCGATTGAAAATTCAAAACCGGCGCGCCGTCAGGTCCGGAGAACACGCTAACGAAAAACGCCGGCCCATCGACAGCTAATCGTCTTCAAGCAACTCATTGACGGCCCGCAAGCCCTGCATGACGCCTACGTCGAGCCAGGAATTTGCTCCGGAATCCGAATTGGCAATGGTTATCAGGCCGAAGGGTTCACGCGCTTTGATGTGTGGTCCATCATCGAAGGACATGCCTTTATCGAACAAATTAAAGTAGGTGTAGCTGTAACCGTGGGACCAGCGGTTCAGTGTGATGGCTTCAATATCGCGCTTTGACTGGAAGCCATATGGACCGAACATACCATCAAGCTGGGCGTTCACCTCTGCCTCGAAATCAGCGAATTCCAGGGAAATAATTTCACTGCGCCCCTCCCTAAACTGGTCGCGCGGTTCCATGCCCCGCTCTTCAGGCACAGGAACCCTGATCAGGGTGACCGGCATCGGATCATTTGGGTCTTCGGTTGCGCTGTAGCCACCCATGTTGATCGGGTATTCGGTTTGCAGCAGGTGATAATAGCTGGTCGGGCAATATGCGGCACCAATGCCGGATTTCTTGATTGCCTGCCAGTTCTTGATCATCACATTGGCGAAGACATAAGGGATTTTGACGTTTGATGCCAAAGCCTCTTTCTGATCTTCAGGTAATTCCGGAATAAGATGTGGAATAATCATATTCCAGCACGCCATCACCACACCCTTGGCCTTGACGCGGTAGGCTTTGCCGTCGCGGATATAGGTTACGCTGACAGTGTCGGCATCATCAACCGGGCCATCGTGCTTTGCCGAGATGACAGTGCTGTTTAGACGAATGCGGGTTTCATTTTCCGGGTCGTCAAGCGCTTCGTAATCAAATTTTGCCAACACAACAGAATCAGCACCTTCGCCGGGCGCGACATCGGGGATCATGGCGCGCACAATGGTACGGCAGAAGCCGGCGTTGCCATCGGGAAAATGATGCACGTATCCGGCGTCTTCCGGGTCCGGTTTTTTCGTCATTCTGTAGAAACGACCAAGTTTGATGGTGCCCGGAAGTTCCGCTTCAATGCCTTCGCTCAAAGACAGGGTTTCTGCGCCAACGCCATTTTCGTCGGTTGGCAGTTTGCGAATGAAGTCAAATGTCGCCTGTTCCTTGATGTACCAGTATTTTTGCAGGAATTTTTCATAAGGGTAGCGATCAAAATTGAAATCGAGTTCATCAATTTTATTAATGATCTTTCTGGCGCCATCTTCTTCGTAAAGTTTGGTTAGTTCTTTCCTGGCTTTTTCCGGCATTGGCGCTTTGGCAAACAGGGCCTCGTAGTCTTTGGGACCTTCTTCAAGCCCCGGCATGACCGGGGCCATGCCGCCAAGATCGGCGGGGATCACATGATCCTTTCCCCAGGTTTTGGCATCCATGAAAACCGCGCCGCCAAGGCCGTGACGCTCAAACCAGTCATAGTCATAATGCTCGTTCTCGAATTTCTCCAGGTCAATGCCCAGATCTTCAAGAAGATCCCACATTTCATCGGGCCAGTTATCGATGTTGTCAAACCCCTGGGATCCCCCATAGGTCATCCGCATCTGGCCGCCACTTTCAAATTCGTTGCGTTTGGCATGGCCGCCGAAATCATCATGGTTATCGAGGATCAGGACTTTTTCTTCCCAGTCATGGGCGTCCTGAAAGAAGTAAGCCGCCGCTAGCCCGCTGGCGCCACCACCGACCACAACAAGATCGTATTCCTCGCCGGTTTCGGTAATCTCTCCCCAATCTTCACGGCCTTCACGGGCGAACTCGTGGGCACGTTCGTATGAGCCGGGATGACTGCCCCGCATACCGGTCCAGGCAGGTGGGTAATAGGGTGCGTCTGCACCGGGCCAGAGCGCTTCGGCTTCCCTCGCATGGGCTGTGCCGAACAGATAGCGTTCACCGATAAGAGCCGTCCCTGCGCCAATCAATGTGCCGTTGAGAAAATCACGTCTGGTAATGCGGTTATTGGGCATGGGGGTCATCCCTTGAAAAGATTGTTTATTTTGGCCAATTTTCCAGTTGCTGACGTTGTTGCCCCAGGCCCTCGACGCCCAACTCGACGACATCGCCGGCTTTCAGGTAGAGTGGCGGTTTATGGCCCATGCCGACGCCGGGCGGGGTGCCTGTCGAAATAACATCTCCCGGCATCAGGGTCATGAACTGGCTTAAGTTTGAGATAATTTGGGCAACGCCGAAAACCATATACTGGGTATTTGAATTCTGACGGCGCTCGCCGTTGACATCACACCAGATTTTCAGGTTTTGCGGATTTGGAATTTCATCTGCAGTAACAAGCCACGGTCCCAACGGGCCGAAGCCATCGAAACTCTTGCCTTTGATCCACTGACCGCCGTGCTCAATTTGGAAATCACGCTCGGAATAATCATTCATCACAGCGTAACCGGCAACGTGCTCAAGCGCCTTACTTTCGCTAACATACTGGGCGCGGGTGCCGATAATGGCGGCCAACTCGACTTCGTAATCCGTGCACTGAGAGTCTTTTGGTAAAGTCAGGGGATCGTTTGGGCCTGCCAGACAGGTAATCGCCTTAGCGAAAACCAACGGTTCGGGCGGCAAATCCAGTTTTGTTTCAGCCGCGTGGTCGGCGTAGTTAAGGCCAATGGCGAGAATTTTTCCGACACCGCTGACGGGCGGGCCGAAACGCGATGGAGCGTCGACAATGGGCAGGGAACTGGGTTCATGTACCGATAATTGTGCTAATCGCTCGGGACTCAAAGTGTCAGGGTCAATGTCATTGATAAGGCTTGAGAGATCGCGAATGCGACCCTGTTCGTCAATCAGGCCCGGTTTCTCCTGGCCGTCAGGCCCATAGCGTAACAATTTCATGAAATATCTCTCCCAAGGGCGCCCCATGGCCCTTTTTTACAGATTAGCGCCCATGTTGACCGGGTCAACACCTGATCGGATTAATAGGCGTAAATAAGGAGATAGATAAAATTTTATCTAAATACACTGCAAATAAAAGGAAAAAATGTATTCATTTAATACTTTTGTGATTGTCATCATAACACTTTAAAATAACTGCTACTAAGATAGCTGTAAATATAGCATCAATACAGAAAACAAATTTATTAACTTTCTTGAATGAAGGCCCCCATGCGTGTGTTGACCAACATAATCCGTACCTTGGCTAAGAAAGACGACGGTTCGACCATAATTGAATTTGCCTTTGTTGCGCCGATTCTGGCGACGTTCCTCGTTGCCATTGTTGAATTCGGCATGATCATGTTTAGCTCCATTCTTATGGAAAGCGGTCTTCGCGATGCTTCGCGTTTCGGAATTACCGGACGAGAAGTCACCGGAGAGACTCGCCTGGAGAGTATTGTTCAGATTATTTCTGATCGCACTATTGGCTTGATAGACATGAACACAGCAAACGTTGATGTGCTGGTATACCCAAGTTTTTCAGATGTCGGCGCCGGCGAGGATTACGTCGATGGCAATGCCAATGGCTCTTATGACGCCGGGGAAACCTACACGGACAGTAATGGTAATGGCGCCTGGGACAGTGATATTGGCGTTGCAGGGGCAGGGGATACGGGCGATATCGTGCTTTATCGGATCAGTTATGACTGGCCGCTGCTGACGCCATTTGCTTCTCAATTTATGGGTGATAGCGGAGCCTTTACGCTTCAGGCCAGTATTGCCGTTAGGAATGAGCCGTGGACGGCAGGTGGGGCATGATTTTCAAATGGGTCCGCCGTTTAATGAAGAATCAGAAAGGTTCTCTCGCCGTCGAGATGGCGATGGCGATGCCGATCCTGGCCGGGTTGTTGTTGAGTGGCATCGAGGTCACCCGCTTTGTTCTTCTGAATCAGAAAATCGAGCGAGCATCGGCGACGATGGCTGATCTGGTGTCGCAGGCCGAAACATTGGCCGAGGGAGATCTGGGTAATTTGTTCACGGCATCGGGCTATGTGGTCGAACCATTCGACCTGGCGGGTGAAGGTCATATTATTGTTTCATCTATCGGTATGCTGGGCACCGCCAACCCGGTGGTAAACTGGCAACGTGATTTTGGCAGCGGCAGCGGCTCCAGCGTCTTCGACGCCGAAGGAGCGAACGCTGTCCTGCCGGCCGGTTTTGTTATTCGTGACGGGGAAAGTGTTATCGTTGCCGAGGCCTTTTACGATTTCGCCCCGGTTTTTGCCGGTGGTGTGATGAGCGCTTCGACTTTGTCGCGTTATTCCATTCTTCGCCCCCGCTTCGGCGCGCTGGCGACGATCCTGCCTTAAAAATTCATTTAATCAGCATGGGGGCGGGTGCCCTATTTCGACAGCCGTAATTCGGACAGATGGCTGGCGATCTCATGGAAAACTTGTTGCAGGGCAGCTGCGTCAGGGGCGTAATGGTAAAAGGGTGATCCCGGCCCGCTGGCGACACCTTGTAACAGAGTCTGCAGGGCGCTGCCGTTGTTGGCGAACTGGATGACGTAGACGATAACGCCATCGGCCTTAATGTTGTCCGAAATCAACTGCAAGCGGGCATCCATTTCCAAGCGGGCGGTGCCGCCCAGTCCGAAAGTTCCCTTGTAGCCATCACCAGAACCGCCGTAATTTTCACCATCGGTCAGCAGGACAATGGCCTGCTGGCGGTTCATGGGAGGATTGGCTTCGGCTTCGGTAAAGGGTGAGTCCGGTTTAAGGACGCGCCAGGCCCAACCCATGCCCTGGGGAATGTTGGTGGTGCTGGTCGGGTTTTGAAGGTCGCTAATGGCGCTCTCAATACTGGCCTTGCTACTTTGCAGGGGGGTGATGCCGTGGGACAGACAGCGACGACATTCGCTTCCGCCAACTGCTGAGGTGCAGGTGCCACCGGATACTGGCTCTCCCTCGACACCAATTGGTTGCCAGGCGGGCCAGTCGGTGATGATCGTCGATACCGGAGGCATCAGAATATCGGCATCACTATCGGGATTTGCGTCATCAATGAAGCGGGAATAGACGCACCCCTTCCAATTTGCAGGTGGGGGCGCCAGTAGGGGAACAGGAGAATTGTTGGCGAAGTAGACTTCGCTTTGGTTAATTCCGGTTTCAGGATTGGTAAAGGCGGCAACGGGCTGGGTTATGGTGCCCCCGGCGTTAAAAATGCTGCCGTCTATGGTGACGTTGACTTTGGCGTTCCATGGCACCAGCCCGATTTTCAGCAGATCCTTGTTGCCGCTGTTGCCAAAAAGAATGTCGACAAGAAGCAACGCGGCTTCGCGGGCAGCGGAAATCCTGCTCTGGGCACCGGCGGAAGATGACATTGAGCCTGACATGTCAATGGCGAGAACCAGGTCCAGCATTTCAATTTGGCGGGTAATTTCCGTATCGGAGCTTACGACAATGGTTTCATGGCCAATCAGGCGCATAAAAGTCGTCGGGATGGTGGCGCTGGCGCTTAATGTAATGGTTTCATTTACGGTATCGATGTTGACCACGGGGCCGGAAAGTACAGCATCCATATAACCGGTCGGAAAATTGGCATTGAAAAACATTTCAATATCCTGATCACGGGTGGTGCTGAAAAAGGCCTTGCCACCTGCCAGACCCGCAGCGTCAAGAGCCGATGACAGGCGCGACTTGACCATATAAGCGCGGGCAGTGTCGGTGCCGATGCCGACAAAACCAATGACAGGAACGATGGCAAAGGCCAGATAAATGGCGACCGCCCCACCGTGATCCTTACGCAGGCGGTGGAGGAATGATGTTGCTGTTTGCCAAATGGAATTAAAGACGGGCGGTATGTTCATGGGACTGATCCAGTTAACATGCTTTATGTATATGTTAAGTATAGCGACGAAATATGCCCATTCATAAATAATAAAATATAAGTAAAAATTATAAGTACTTATTGTTTATTCAAATAAAAATTCAATAAAATTTTATCTACTTTGACCTCCATGTAAAAGTTGGGGGTGTTGAGTCTGCGTAGCAAAATTTTCGAAAATCCCATAAAATTTTAGATAAATTAAAATTAAATAAAAACCAAATATATATGAAATAAAGAAGGGTTTTGTTGATGAATTATTATTTTGACTATATTTGATATTGGCGATTATTATTTACTCACGATGATTGAAGTCGACCCAAATTACTTAAAGGAGATTGTTATGAAATTCCAAACCCTCAAAAATCTGTTGAACGACGAATCCGGCGCCACCGCCATTGAATATGGCCTGATCGCCGCCCTCGTATCGGTCGCCGCAATTACCGCCTTGACGGCCATGGGTGCGTCTTTGAACACCATGTTCACCGCCGTATCGACAGCCCTTACCGGTGCCACGGCGACAGCCCCGTAAGGCAAGGAAGTTTTCTTCTCTAAAAGTCCCTCCCGGACAAAAAGTCCACCCTTCGGATCGCTCCCTCTCCGGTCCGAAGGGGGGAGGAGACTAAAAGCCCCGATCAAGGAATTTTTATTTATCCATTTTTAAAACTGACCGACCCAAATTTTTTTCACCCCAAATGACACAGGCCCCCAAGCCATGCATTTCCAACCAACCATCGATACGTTTGTAATCGCTTTATTCCTCGGGCTTCTCGTGCTCGCAGCGATAAACGATGTCGCAGAGTATCGCATTCCCAACCGTATTAATTTGGCCATTGCGGCCCTTTATCCTGCTCATGTCCTGGCCAGCCCGGGTTCCGTTGACTGGATGGGTGGTTTGATTGTCGCTTCTTGCGTCCTTGGTGTCGGCGTTGTTTTGTTTGCGCTTCGTCATATGGGTGGCGGTGACATCAAAATGATTGCAGCGACGGCACTTTGGGCCGGGCCGCTTGGTATTACGGATTTTCTGATTATTACCGCCCTTGTCGGCGGTGTCCTGGCAATTGCCAAATTAGCCCCTGTACGTGCTGGCCTGGCGATGACCATTGGTCGCTTCACTGGTGTTGAGGATAAAGAAACCCAATTCGTTGCCCAAATTCCTTACGGCGTCGCCATTGCCTTTGGCGGTTTTAGCGTTGGCGCCCTGATGCTCGGCGCGGGCCGGATTTTATAGGAAGGATACAGAGATGACTTTGAAAAATATCATTCTGCTTCTGATCGCCCTTGGCACCGCCGGCATGACGGCCATGTTCGCCAATAACTGGATCAGTTCCGAACGCGCCGCCTTCCTGGCTTCGGCTCCCAAACAGGTGACCGAAACAGCAACCGTCGAGGTTCTGGTGGTTAACGCAGAGCTCAAGGCGGGCAACTTCGTTCGCAAGGATAACCTTAAATGGCAACCCTGGCCGGAAGAAGGCTCAGCCGAGGTTTATGCCCTAAAGGGCCAGCGCGACATCAAGGATTTTATCGGTGCTGTCGTCCGCACGTCGATTATGCCCGGACAACCGATCACGGACCGTCAGGTCGTCCACCCGGGAGACCGTGGGTTTTTGGCCGCTGTCCTTCAGCCGGGCAGTCGCGCCGTTTCGGTTCCTGTTAACGCGACATCAGGGATTTCAGGTTTCATTTTTCCCGGTGACAAGGTTGATCTGATTTTGACATCCCAGTTCAACAGCAAGAATTCCGAAGGCGATAACCGTTCTCGTCATGTCAGTAAAACCATACTGAGTGGTATCCGGGTCCTGGCTATAGATCAAAAAACTGAAAGCAAGGACGGCGAAGTCAGTCCGGCCAAGACCGTGACCATGGAAGTTACGCCCAAGCAGGCCGAAAAAGTTGCCATTGGCATGGTCATGGGGTCGCTTTCCCTAAGCCTGCAAAGCCTTGCCAGGGATGAAAGCGGCAATGCCGACAGCAATGCCGGAAAGCCAATTCTGAAGACAGGCCGCGGCTTCACCCTTGATACAGATGTCAACGCCCTGGTTGCGGGTTTGGCTAAACGCAACGGCAAGGGCCAGACAGTCAACGTTTTGCGCGGTAGTGAAGCCGAGCAGGCCGCATTTTAAGGAAGCACAGTGATGACAAATAAAAAATCCATGCCCCTTACCACACGTTTATCAGGCTTTGTCCTGATTGCCGCCTTCGCCCTTGTCATGTCGGCAAGCGCTGCGAAAGCTCAGCAAGTCGCATCGACGACAACAGGCCCCTTGAAGTTGCAAGCCTCCGTTGGTCAACAAATTCAGTTCACGCGCCCCAGTGGCACTGTTGACGTCGTTTCAAGCTCTGGTCAATCCCTTGAACTGGAAGTCTCCAAGGGTCGCTTGATCCGGCTTGACCGTCCGGCCCAGACGGTTTTTGTCGCCGATCCCGAAATTGCCAATATTCAGGTCAAGTCGCCGAGCCTGATTTATCTGCTCGGCAAGAAACCCGGGCAGACGACGCTTTACGCCGTCGACAGCAAAGAGCGTGTGCTCGCCAATATCGATATAACCGTTACCCATAACCTGGGTCGCCTGCGCGGTATTCTTGATGAATTGCATCCCGGATCCGGTGTCCGCGTCGCCAGCATTAACGGCACCCTGGTGCTTGATGGCACGGTTCCTTCAGCCAGCGCTGCCGAAGATATGCGTCGCCTCGCCGCCAGCTTTGCCGGGGATGAGAAGAACATCATTAACCGACTTGGCATTACCGCTCCAAATCAGGTCAATCTGCGGGTTCGCGTCGCCGAGGTTTCGCGTGGTGTCGACAAACAACTGGGCTTTAACTGGTCGATCCTTGGCTCCATTGGTGGTTTCTCGCTCGGTCTTGCGACGACCAACCCGTTCGCAGGGGCGGTCACCCAGAATACATTGAGCCTTGGCAAGAACATCGCCGGTTGGGATTTCAACACCGTCATCGACGCGTTGGAAGAAGAAGGGCTGGTCAGTGTTCTGGCCGAACCCAACCTGACCGCACTTTCCGGTGAGACTGCCAGTTTTCTGGCCGGTGGTGAATTCCCGATCCTGGTGCCCGATTCAGATGGTCGCGTGACCATTGAATTCAAAAAGTTTGGCGTTTCACTGGCTTTCACCCCGACATTGCTGGGAGAAGACCGGGTCAACATGCATGTCCGCCCCGAAGTCAGCCAGCTTTCATCGACCAATTCGGTAACCTTGAACTCCTTCGTGGTGCCCTCGCTGACGACACGGCGGGCCGAAACGACTGTCGAACTGGGCAGCGGTCAAAGCTTTGCCATCGCCGGCTTGCTGCAAAACAATGTCACCCACGATATTTCCAAGTTCCCCGGCCTTGGCGACGTGCCGGTGCTTGGCGGGCTATTCAAATCAGACCGCTTCCAGCGCGACGAGAGCGAGCTTGTGATCATCATTACGCCTTACATCGTCAAGCCCGTGTCCAACAACAAACTGGCCGCCCCTACCGATGGTTTCGCGCCCCCACACGATATCGAGCGGATTTTCACCGGTGGCGTGAACCGCCGTAACCCGAATCCCGGTCAGCCGGTCACCGTCGGACGTGGCGGTAAAACCCTGATCGGTCCGGTTGGTTTTCAACTGGATTAATACAAGGAGAGTGCCCATGTTTATCGGACCCCAAACGATCAAACAATTCCTGGCAGTTGCTTCCATAGCTGTTGTTGCCGGATGTCAAGGCATCCCACACATTGAGGACTGGTCAAACGTCCCGGAACCCAAAAAGCCCCAGGCCAATCAGGTACAGTTCAGCCATCAGGTTAGCTTCGTTTCGGCCAGTGCCGATCTGAGCCGTAAGGAAGGTGAACGCCTGCTTGCATTTCTTAACAATGCACAGGCCGCCCGTACGGATACGTTTTATCTGGTTTCGGGAAATCCCGAAGTCCCGGCGGCTCTCAGCGATGCCCGCAAGACCATGGTTGCCGACTATCTTTCGACCTTCGGGGTGACCATCAGATCCCTGTCCGGTGATTTTGGTGTCAAGTCGCCGACCGGAGACGCGGTCAACCTGATTATCAGACGCTACGTCGTCACTTTGCCCGGATGTCCTGACTGGAGCGGTGAGCGCTTTACCTACAACAACGTCCCGACCAGTAACTGGGGCTGCGCCAGCGCCACCAATCTTGGATTGATGGTGGCAGAGCCAGGCGATCTGGTTCGTGGTCGCGATGAGGGATACGCCGATGGTGAATACGCCGCCACATCAATCAGCAATTATCGGAAAGGCGAAACCAAAAGCCTGAGCCCCGAAGATGTTGGCGTCACCCAAAGTCAGCAGAAATCAGGGGAGGATCAGTAATGTCCATGCCCGCCCTTAATATTTCATCCTCCCGGGCGCCGTTTCTGGCCGTCGTTACTGATGAAGTGACCCGCGCCATGATGGTTGGTGTCGCCATCAAAAATGACTGGAGCGAAGATCAGGTGTTGGAAGGCTCAGCCGCCGACGCCGCCGACGCATTGGCGGAAATTTCGACACCTGAAAAACTGGTGATCGATCTTTCAGGTAGCATCGACCCGGTTGCCGATATCGATGCCCTGGCCCGGGTTTGCATGGCTGACACACGCGTGATCGCCCTTGGTGACATCAATGATGTTCAGTTGTTCCGGCATCTTATGGACATGGGGGTTCAGGATTACCTCCTCAAACCGGTTTCAGCTGAAGATTTGAATGCTGCACTTAACCGCGCCGATGAAGTGGAGACCGCGTCTCCCGACGATGACAACCAGCTAGGACGCCTTATTGCTGTTGTTGGTGCTCGCGGCGGTGTTGGCGCCAGTACGGTCAGTGCAAACATTGCCTGGATGATGGCTCATGAGCAGGGCTTGCGCGTTGCCCTGATTGATCTTGATCTGTATTTCGGAACATTGGCCCTGGCCTTGGACATGGAACCCGGCCTGGGTTTTCGTGAAGCCCTTGAAAACCCCAGCCGTATTGATGGTCTGTTTATCGAGCGGGCGATGGTCCGTGAAAGTGATAATTTGTACATCCTGGCGGCGGAGGAAGGGCTCGAAAATTCATTCTCGTTCGACCCCAAAGCCCTGGACCGATTGCTTGAAACCCTGCGCGCTGATTTTGATTGTGTCGTAATCGACCTGCCACGCTTCGCCGCGCGCTCGCAAATTTCAACCCTGATCCCGCCGGCGTCTGTCGTTGTCGTTTCCGACCCGACACTGGCCGGCATGCGCGATACTCAACGGCTTGCCAAACTGGTTAAGACCGTCACCCCGGATTCAGAATTATCCATTGTCGTTAACCGTGTCGGCAATTCCAAGAACGGTGAGTTGACGATCAAGGATTTTGAAAGCGGGGCGGAACTGAGCGTTGATCATCAAATTCCGTGCGACGTTAAATCCGCGATCCTTGCAGAAGGTGCCGGCAAGACTGTCGCTGAAATTGCAAAAGCGACCAAAATGTCTCAAACCCTTCGCGATCTTAGCCGCAATGTATCGGGCCGTGTCGAAGACGTCGTCCAGGCACCCATGTGGAAACGCCTGATGGGGAGAGGATAATGTCATTTGGTCGCCGCAACACGGGAACCTCCAAAGGCTTCGGTGGCGCAACAACCAGCGCCGAAATCGTTGCGTTGCCGACCTCGTTGAATGTGGCAAGTAGCGAGGAAAAATCTCGCGACGATGATATGGAAAAGATTTTGTCCGTCTGCAAAAACAAGCTCTACGAGGATTGT
Source organism: Rhodospirillaceae bacterium (assembly GCA_018662005.1). NCBI lineage: Bacteria > Pseudomonadati > Pseudomonadota > Alphaproteobacteria > Rhodospirillales > Rhodospirillaceae > Rhodospirillaceae bacterium. The sequence continues at coordinate 48,907 of JABJHA010000016.1, forward strand.
GAATTCAACGACTACTCGACATTGTCGCGTTCTGAACTGGCGGAAAAAATTGCCGATGTCGTCGAGGATGTAGGGCAGGAACTTGATGCTAATGATCGGCGAGACGTGGTCACCGCGGCCCTTAACGAATTCCTGATTGATGCCAGGAAAAATAATCCTGACAAGACGATAAAAGCCGACGCGGCGCCAGCCCTGGCGCCCATGAAAAAACCGTCATCGGCCTCTCAAAGCAGTATCGAGGAAGCCAAGCAAAAGGTGCAGCCAATCCTGATGGACAAGATGGATGTATCGAAAGCGATTGCCCTGCCGCGGGCCGAGTTAAGCGAACAAATCAGCGCTATCGTCGGGGAAATCCTGGCTGAACAAAAGATGCGCCTGAATTTACTGGAGCAGCGTGATCTGGTAACCACATTGATCAACGATATGCTTGGCCTTGGGCCGCTTGAAAGCCTGCTCGCCGATGAAGGTGTTACGGATATTATGGTCAATGGCGCCAAGCAGGTATATGTGGAACGTGGCGGCAAGCTTGAATTATCGGACGTCATCTTCCGCGACAACGCCCATGTCATGAGCATCGCCACCCGTATCGTCACCCGTATTGGCCGGCGTATCGATGAATCCTCGCCACTGGTCGATGCCCGGCTGGAAGACGGGTCGCGCGTTAATATTATCATTCCGCCGCTGGCCATCGACGGGGCAACCATCTCCATTCGTAAATTCGCCAAGCAAAAGATCACTTTGGATGTCATGGAGCGTCAGCAAAATCTTTCGCCGGAAATGGCCAAGGTGTTGAAGATCGCCACTCGCAGCCAGCTTAATATCCTGATTTCCGGCGGCACTGGTTCAGGCAAAACAACTTTGCTTAACGCATTGTCCAGAATGATTGATGATGGCGAACGTGTCGTTACCATTGAAGACGCCGCCGAATTGCAGTTGCAGCAACCCCATGTGGTGCGTCTGGAAACCCGCCCCGCCAATCTTGAAGGTGACGGCGAAATTACCCAACGGGATCTGGTCAAGAATGCCCTGCGTATGCGCCCTGACCGTGTGATCCTGGGTGAAATCCGCGCCGGTGAAGCACTCGACATGTTACAGGCCATGAACACCGGTCATGATGGATCACTGGGAACACTCCATGCCAACCGTCCACGCGAAGCACTGACACGGCTGGAAAACCTTGTCGCCATGTCAGGTGTCAAACTGCCAGCCGAAGCCGTCCGCACCCAGATTGCCGGTGCGGTAAATATGATCGTACAGATTTCACGTATGCGCGATGGCGTTCGTCGTATTACCCACATTACCGAAATTGTCGGCATGGAAGGCGACATCATCACCACCCAGGATTTGTTCAAGTTCCAGTTTGAAGGTGAAACCCCTGACGGAAAACTTTACGGAAAATTCCGCTCAACAGGTCTGAAACCGCACTTCGCCACGCGGGCGCAGTACTTCGGGCTGGAGCGTGCGTTGATCGAAGCGATGTCTTCCGCACCGCAGGAAAATGAAGGGGAAACCAAGTCATGAACATGACCGTTGTCCTTATTTTTTTCGGTGTCGCCATCAGTTTAGGCAGTCTGATTTTTGCCGTTTCCGGCATCGCCTCGAAACCCAGGAAACGGATGCAGGGTCGTATCGAGACGATCCGTTTGCGCGCTGCGGGTCATGTCGTCACGCGGAATGAGGAAAATGCCAATACCGTTAAAAAACAAATCACTAGTCGTTTTCCCTTGTTTGAAAAACTGGCCAAGCGCTTTCTGCCAAACCAGGAAATGCTTGCGGCTCGTTTGGCTCGCACCGGTCGTGAAATATCCATTGGCGCCTACATCATGGTAAACATCGCCACGGCGTTGCTGGTAATTCTGTTAACCATTTTAATTCTTGGCCAATCCATTGCACTGGCGCTGCTTCTAGGACTCATTGTCGGTGTCGGGTTGCCACACATGGTCATTGGCCAGATGGCGACAAGGCGGCTGAAACAGTTCACCGAACAATTCCCGGATTCCATCGACCTGATTGTTCGCGGCCTGAAGTCAGGATTGCCGGTCACGGAATCAATCGCTTCCGTCGGTCAGGAAATGGCTGATCCTGTGGGTAAGGAATTTCGCGATATTTCCGACCGGGTCAAATTCGGACAACCCCTTGATGAAGCCTTGTGGGAAACGGCAAGGCGTCTCGATACGGCGGAATTCAAATTCTTTGTTATCAGTATCTCCGTACAACGTGAGACCGGTGGCAACCTGTCGGAAGCGCTGGGCAATCTGTCAGACATCCTGCGCCGTCGTCGCCAGATGGGCTTGAAGATCAAGGCCATGTCATCGGAAGCGAAGGCCAGCGCTATTATTCTTGGATCACTGCCGTTCATTATGTTTGGCATCATTTTCGCCCTCAATCCCGAATATGAAATGGCCCTGTTTACCGATCCCCGTGGCCAGATGATGCTGGGTGTGGGCATTGCCATTATGAGCTTTGGTGTCCTGGTTATGAACAAAATGATCAAGTTCGAGATTTAGATATGAACATGTTGGAACAAATGACCGGAATGGGTATGGATGGGCTGATCACCAGCACCGCAGGGCTTGTTGCCTTTTTCAGCGTCTTTATCGTCTGGCAGGCACTGATCCGCCGTGATCCCCTGTCAACCCGCGCCCACTCCCTTGGTCAGCACCGGGAAAACCTGAAGGCCGGAATGTTGAAAGCCAACACCAATCGCTTTCAGCGGGTCGAGACGGTGTCGTTCATGCGCTCCGTCACCAATCGTCTGAACATGCTAAAAGGCGCGCATGTGTCAAAGGTGAGCGAAAAATTGATGCAGGCGGGTTGGCGATCAAAAGACGCCATTGTCATTTTCATGTTCCTGAAACTCAGCTTGCCAATTGTTCTTGGCGGGGTAGCGGTATTTCTGGTTTACGGGCTGGCAATTGTTGATGCACAGCCGATGATCAAAATACTGATCTGTATGACGGCGCTGGTTGCAGGGGTCTTCCTGCCCGAAGCAGGGGTACGCCATGTGGTCAACAAACGCCGGGCGCAGTTGCAAAAGGGATTGCCCGACGCGCTCGACCTGTTGGTTATTTGCGCAGAGTCTGGCTTGGCCCTGGACGCCGCTTTGACGCGGGTGGCTCGTGAAATGACCCGCTCGGCCCCGGAACTGGCTGACGAGTTGGGAATGACTGCCATCGAACTTGGCTTCCAGCCCGAACGCCGGACGGCCCTGACCAATTTGATCAAGCGTACCAAATTGGCGTCAATCCGCGGTGTCGTCAACACTTTGATACAGACGGAGAAATACGGAACTCCACTGGCGCATTCCTTGCGGGTTCTGGGCAGCGAGTATCGCGACGAAAGAATGTTAAAGGCCGAGGAAAAAGCGGCAAAGTTACCCGCGACACTGACAATTCCGTTGATTGTATTCATCCTGCCAACGCTTTTTATCGTGCTGCTTGGGCCAGCCATCCTGAGCGCCATTGACGGGCTGGGGGGACTGTAAGTTAAGAAATTTGGGGAGCCAGGTCATGGATTGGGGTCCGTTGGCCTGGCGGCATCGGGGGGTGGCGAAAGCTGCCCCCTGAAGTTCTTTTAGGGGTTGGTGTTCCCCGTCGTCCCGAAAATGGCCTGGGCGCGACCCTTGCTGGAAAGATTGCGAAGTTGCGCATAGTAGGCAAGGTTATTGGCGACCCCGGCTTCATCAAGGTCTTTTGCGGCGATATTTGCGGCCTTTTCTTCCATCCCGGCAAGGCCGTAAATCAATGCCAAATTCTGTCGCAAGCGAACGCCGGACATGGGGTCGTCAGCGAACACTTCCAGAATGCCAATAGCTAGGTCGAATTTTCCGGCGAAGGCCAGTGACAGGGCCAGGTTATTGCTCAGTGAAACAGCCTCTGGCGCCACTTCGATCCCCTTGTGGTACTGGCCTTGGGCTTCTTCGTGTTGCCCCATCATGTCGAGGGCGACACCATATCCGTTAAAGCCCCGATGATCGGCCGGATTGACCCGTGTCGCTATTTCAAAGTGATTAATGGCCTGATCGGGACGATCGAGGGAGATCAGTGTTTTGCCAAGACCGAGCAGAACCTGCATGTTTTCCCCGTCCATTTCCAACGCTTTGACGTAGGCGTTGGCCGCCTGATCGAATTCCCCTAATACAAAGGCGGTTTCACCAATGGCGATCAGGGGTTTGATATCATTTGGCGCTTTCGCATGGGCCCGCCGAAACAGCGCCAACGCCGAGGCAAGATCTCCACCCTGCCGAGTGGTTTCGGCAATCCTAAGTAATTGTCCGGCCCGGCTTTCGTTGTTTTCCTTAGAAATTTCTTTAGGTGTCGGCACCTGCCCTGAACAACTGGCAAGGGCCATGGCCATAACCAAAACGAGCGAAAGGTTCTTCCGCAAAGCGCGGGCCATGGTGCTGGAAAAAGCTGAAAGACACGTACTCAATAGAAACCCGATCTGCATTCTTTATTCATTATGCGGTCATCTTTGCCATGTAATGATACCCGGGAGCCAGAGAAAACGGCTAGACTTTGTCTTAAGCCGGTTGCGAAAGCACTCACTTTACGTGCAGAATTCAACTGTGACGTAAAATTTTTGGAAGATATTTAAGTGACGAAAACATACCTTGAGCTAACCCATCTGATTGAGCGCCTGCATAGACGTTTTCTTGACGTTCTGAGAACCGAACTGAACCGTTTGGGCGTCAGGGATATTAATGGTGTTCAGGCCTTGTTGCTGGCAAACATCGGCGAGGAAGAAATTGTTATCCGTGATCTTGTGGAGCGCGGATATTATCAAGGCTCCAATGTCTCCTACAACATCAAGAAGCTTGTTGATTTTGGTTATCTTGAGCAGAAACGCACAGAGCATGATAAACGCTCCGTCAGTGTCAAGTTGACTGAAAAAGCGATCCAGATTGTCGTCAAAATTCGCGAACTCGAGGTGCAAAACGCCGAATCCTTCGCCAGCCAGCACAAAATGGAAAATGAAACCGAGCAAGTGCTGGAATCCTTGCGGCGCCTGGAGCGTGTGTGGGCCGACTATATTAATTACGGTTCCCAGTAAAATCCGGAAATTTCTTTTTTCAAAACCCGTTTAAGTCCTATCATCAAAACATGAACGACGCCTTACAGGATAAACTGGCTTTACTCAGGCAATCATACCGGGATCAACTTCCTGCTAAGATAAATGAGGTTATTGAAGCCGCTCGCCCACCTGCTTCGGGGGACGAGGCAGGGACTCGACACTATCTTGAAACTCTGGAAGGCCTGGCTCATAAGCTTGCAGGTTCCGGGGCGACATTCGGGTTTCCCGATATAAGCGTGACGGCCCGTTTACTGGAAAACGGCTGTGAGGAAACCCTGAATCTGCAAGAATTGTCACTTCAAGTGGCAGCGGATGCGGTGGAGCCGCTCGTCAAAGCATTGCAGAAGGTGGTTGATGACATTCTTGTCGACGCGGTGGCACAGGATGCTGAAACGGAGCCTGTCGAGCATACCAGTGAAAGGGTGCTGCTGCTTATCAGCGATGATGACGAAGAGGTAGAACGCCTGAGCGGGGGGATTGAAAATTCAGGTTTTGCCATTCACCACGTCAAACATGGTGTAGATATGGAGAGCACCATCAACAAATTCGAGCCTTCTGCGATTGTCATGGATATCTCTGCGGAAGGAGAAAAATTTTCAAACCTTTTAGTTATTGACCAGTTGCGACAACGTGAAATTTTAGAAGCCCCATTGATTGTTATTTCCGGGGCGGGAGACATTCATGTGCGCTTGCAGGCAGCCAGAGCCAGCGCCGAATCGTTCATGTTAAAGCCGGTTGTCGCATCCGAACTTATCGACGTGCTCGATCAGCACCTGTCAAGCGAAGGCGATGATGATTTTAGAATTCTTATCGTCGATGATGACGTCAGCACAGCAATGTATACGGAAGTCATTTTGCAAGGGGCTGGCATGATCGCCGAATCTGTTACTGATCCCATGCTGGTTCTGGAAAAGCTTGATGATTTTGGCCCGGAATTGATTCTGATGGATCTTTACATGCCTGAATGCAATGGCCAGGAACTGGCTATCGTGGTCAGACAACAGGAAAGTTATGCGACCATTCCCATCGTTTTCCTTTCTGGTGAAGACAACATCGACAAGCAATTGCTGGCGATGCGTTCAGGTGGCGATGATTTTCTGACTAAGCCGATTAAGCCACAGCATTTGATTTCATCCGTACGCAGTCGGGTGAAGCGCTTCCGTCTGCTTCGCTCCCGCATGGTGCGTGACAGCATGACCGGCCTTTTAAATCACACAACGACCCATGAATTTCTTGCAAATGAAGTTGCCCGCGCTTCTCGTGACAAAAGTAAGCTGTGCGTGGCATCGCTGGATATTGACCATTTTAAATCGGTCAATGACAGTCATGGTCACGGCGTCGGTGATCAGGTTATTAAAAGTCTTTCAAGATTGCTGAGGCAACGCCTGCGTAGCAATGACGTTATTGGCCGCATGGGCGGCGAAGAATTTGCCGCCGTTCTGTCGGGAACCAGCATTAATGAGGCCGAGAAAATTTTTAATGGTGTTCGTCAGGCTTTTTCCGAAATCGAGCATCCATCTGGTCAGCAGAAGTTTTCAGTGACACTTAGCTGCGGGATTGCAGAATACCCAACTCATGAAACACCGGTCGAATTGCTGGAGGCAGCCGACAAAGCTCTCTACGAGGCAAAAAACAGCGGTCGCAATAGGGTCCGTCTCGATTCGGTTTAAGAAAACAGGCCGATCAATTGGGGCGCTTCGGCTATAGAACTTGCCGCCAGTGCCTGGAAGTTTTTTGCTTTCAGGTCCAAAGCCGCTTCTCGTTCGCCCTCGCGTGTTCCGTGACCAGTAGCGACGTGAACACCGCCAGCAATTCCGGCGTTCAAACCGGCTTCCAGATCACCGGCCCGATCCCCGATAATCCAGGAGCGGCCAAGGTCCAGGTTCATTTCCGCGGCTGCCGCCATCAACATACCCGGATTGGGTTTTCTGGATGGGTGATCAGGATGGTCATAGGGGGGCTTCGCTTTTTCGTGAAAGGGGCAGGCGTAGACGCCATCGACCTTAGCGCCACCTGCTGTCAATCTTCCAAGAATTTCATTCTGGACCTGAAAAAAATCCTGCCAGCCGAAGTATCCGTAGCCGACGCCAGCCTGATTGGTAACGAAGACGACGGCAATTTCTAGGGTATTGGCCCGGGCGATCACGTCGGCGGCGCCTGCAATCAAATCAACGTCTTCAGCTTTATGAAGGTAATGAGCCTCGGCAACCACACAGCCGTCCCGATCAAGAAACAGGGCAGGGCGCGGTTTTGATGTTTCCTCTGGCCGCAGGATTTGATGAAAAACACCATCAGCCAGTTTAGCGCCATCGGGAAGGGAGATGCTGTCGATCATGTGATTTTCATATTTTTGAAATTGAAATATAATGATTGCGACCAAATATCATACTATAGTGACTTTCAAGGAAATATTTAGGCCGCAACCGTCATGACGAAAACACAGAGCTCGGAAATATGCAAACATGCCAGCCCTGAGCAGACAAACTGCTGGGCCCGTTGGTTGTTTTTGGGCTTCGGGTGGCTGAACGTTGGGCTGGGTTTGATTGGTGTCGTTGTGCCGGGTATGCCGACGACTGTTTTTCTTATTGCTGCACTTTGGGCTTTCTCAAAAAGTTCTGAACGGTTCCGCCTGTGGTTGTGGAACCATCCGCGGTTTGGATCGACCATACGAGATTGGCACGAGCACAAGGTTATACCCTATAAAGCTAAAATCATGGCGACTTCCATGATGGCAATGAGCTTTGTTTTGGTTTCTGTTATGGCCGATGACATGACAAAACCGCTGATCCTGTTGGCGGTGATGACGCCGGCAGCCTTGTACGTCAACACCCGGGCCAGTGTTGTGCCGGTCAGCCGCAATGAGCAAAATTTAAGAAGATAGCTTTCCGAAAATTAGTTGGATAAGGGTGGCGGCGTGGTCATCGTTACCTATGTCTGTTTCCGGGAAATAGGGCAATACCCGCACACCTTCGCGTTTGGCCTGCTTGTCCAGGTTTTCGCAAAAAGCTTTCAGGGCGGCGTTGGCGCTCAGAATGCAAAGTCCATCCTCATCATCCTCTCCAACTGCACCGCCGATGTTGATAATGATGCCGGTTCCCAATTCAAGCATTCCTTCATAAACTTCGCGGGTCAGGCTGATGGCGCCGAAAACCCTGAGTTCAAAACCGGTTTGCCAGTCTTCCCCTTGCAGGGTTTCGATTGTCCCCCTGGGCACACTGCCAAAGGCATTGATCAGAATATCCACATCCTCGCAATCAAGGGCCAGGGCGGCGGCATTGACTGGCTCGGATAAATCCGTCGGCAAGGCTTCAACCTCAATTCCGTAATCCTCGACGATACTTTCGCAAGCTTGATCAAGGGCCTCGTCATCGCGGGCTGCCAGGTGCAACTGGCAGTCATTGGCGGCAAGCAATCTGGCACAGGCCAGGCCGATGCCTGACGAACCACCGGCTATCAGGGCGCTATGGCCACTGAGGATTCCATCCTTGCTCATGTTTGGTAATCCAGAATAGTCGGACCTGTCGTAGTGTCGTCACGGTCGGGATAATCGAGGGTGAAATGCAGGCCACGGCTTTCCTTGCGCGAACGGGCGGAACGGATAATCAGGTCGGCGACAAGGGCCAGATTGCGCAATTCCAGAAGATCGCTGGTAATGCGAAAATTTCCGTAATAGTCGTCAATTTCACTGAGCAACAAATCAATCCGGTGCTGGGCTCGCTCAAGGCGTTTGTCTGTCCGCACGATGCCGACGTAATCCCACATAAAGCGGCGCAGTTCCTCCCAGTTATGGGAAATCACAACGTCTTCATCAGAATCCCGTACCCAGCTTTCATCCCATGGGGCCAGTTCGGGCGGTTCGGGAAAATCTTTCAGGTGGGTTGTGATATCCCGCCCTGCGGCGGCTGACAGAACAAGACATTCAAGCAGTGAATTGCTGGCGATGCGGTTGGCACCGTGCAGGCCCGTATAAGCGACTTCGCCTATGGCATACAGGCCATCGATTTTTGTTCGTCCGTTCAAATCCGTCATCACCCCACCACAGGTATAATGGGCCGCCGGAACAACCGGAATGGGCTCCCTGGACATATCAAAACCGAACTCAAGGCAGCGTTTGAAAACATTTGGAAAGTGATCTTCGATAAAGCTCAGCGGCTTGTGGCTGATGTCCAGGTAGACACATTCGTCACCGGTGCGTTTCATTTCATGGTCGATGGCCCGGGCGACGATATCGCGGGGGGCCAACTCGCCGCGTTCATCGAAGTTTTTCATAAATCTTGTCCCGTCAGCCAACAGCAGATGCCCACCTTCCCCGCGTACGGCCTCTGTCACCAGAAAGGATTTTGCCTCCGGGTGATACAGGCAGGTCGGATGAAATTGAGTGAATTCCATATTGGCGACCGGGCATCCGGCGCGCCGGGCCATGGCGATACCGTCGCCGGTGGAACCATCCGGATTGGATGTATACAGATAAACCTTGGACGCGCCGCCGCTTGCCAGCGCCACCGAACGAGCCCGGTAGGTTTTGACGGTGCCTTCGTTGATATCAAGTACGTAAGCCCCAACACAACGCCCATCCTGACAAATCAGATCAACCGCGTTGTGGTGTTCAAGAAGGGTAATGTTTGATTGGTTCTGTACGCGCCCGACCAGGGTCGTCTCGACGGCCCGGCCGGTGGCGTCGGCGGCGTGGATAACGCGGCGGTGGCTGTGGCCGCCTTCGCGGGTCAGGTGGTATTCGTGAGCACCGTTTTCAGGATTTGTCTCGCGGCTGAAATCAACACCGTAATCGATTAGTTTTTCAATGGATTGGCGACCGTTCTCGACGATGAAACGAACGGCCTCGGGGTCGCATAAATCCACCCCTGAATTCAGGGTGTCGTTAATGTGGGATTCCACACTATCAGTTTCATCCAGGACAACGGCAATACCGCCCTGGGCGTAGTAAGTGGAGCTTTCTTCAAGCGATCCTTTGGAGACGATGGCGATGGATGTTTCAGGCCCCAGTTCCAGGGCCAACCCCAAACCGGCGGCGCCGCTGCCGATTATCAGTACATCGTAGATTGGTTGTTGTTCCATGAGCGCCTTTATATAAGATGTTGGCCCCAGTGTATAAGGAGAAACCGATGCCGGTTATTAATAGAATTGCGGACTTCCATGATGACATGACCGCCTGGCGGCGTGATCTTCACGCCCATCCGGAAACCGCCTTTGAGGAAAAGCGCACATCGGACATCGTCGCCGCCAAATTGCAGGAGTTCGGAATCACCGTTCATCGCGGCCTTGCCGAGACCGGCGTTGTCGGAACCCTGAGCACGGGGGAGGGGCCATCCATCGGTCTGCGCGCCGACCTTGACGCCCTTGATGTGGAAGAACTCAACGACTTCGACCACAAATCAACGCACGACGGCAAGATGCACGCCTGTGGCCATGACGGCCACACCACCATGTTGCTTGGGGCGGCCAAATATCTGGCTGAAACGAAGAACTTCAAAGGCACCGTGCAGTTTATCTTCCAGCCAGCCGAAGAAAACGAAGGCGGCGGACGGGTGATGGTCGAAGAAGGCCTGTTCGAGAAGTTTCCCGTCGATGCGGTTTACGGTATGCACAACTGGCCGGGCCAGGACGCAGGACTTTTTGCGGTAACCGAAGGTCCGCTGATGGCCGCCTTCGATATTTTCGAGATGACGATCACCGGTCGCGGCGCCCATGGCGGTATGCCCCATACGGGAATCGATCCGATTCCTGTCGCCGCCGAAATCATCAGCGCCTTGCAAACCGTCGTCAGCCGGGCGACCGACCCACAGGATTCAGCGGTCGTGACGGTGACCCAAATCCACGCCGGTCATGCCTGGAATGTAATTCCTGATGATGTGATTTTGCGTGGCACCACCCGCTCGTTCCGGCCGCAAGTTCAGGACACCATTGAACCGTCGATCCGCCGAATAGCGCAGGGCATTTGCCAGGCCCATAATTGCCAGATGGAAATGATGTACGAGCGCCGCTATCCGCCAACCATCAACGAAGCGGTGGCGACAAAAGCCGCCGCCCGCGCCGCCGCCGATGTCTCGGGAGCCGATAAAATCGTCACCAACCCGACACCGTCCATGGGGGCAGAGGACTTCGCCTTCATGCTCAATGAAAAGCCGGGCTGCTATGTCTGGCTCGGCAACGGCCCCGGCGAAGGCGGCTGTATGCTGCACAACCCCAACTACGACTTCAACGACGACATCCTGACCGTCGGCGCCAGTTACTGGGCAAGATTGGTGGAGTTAGAACTGGCATAGAGAAGGTTATTTATGACAGACAGCAAAATGGGAAAACCCTTTGAAAATATTGATGTCACAGAAGTATTCGCCGGTTACAGCGAACCTGTTCGTGCGGCACTTATGGTGTTAAGGGCGTTGATTTTCGAAACGGCAAGTAAGGAAGGCGTGGGCCGGATCGAGGAAACCCTTAAATGGGGACAACCAAGTTATCTGACGCCGGAAACGAAAAGCGGCACAACCATCCGCATTCACGGAGATAACAAATATGACGGTGATTTCGCCCTGTACGTCAATTGCCAATCAAGTCTGGTCGAAGAATGGCGTCAAATATACCCAACCCTGACGTTCGGGGGAAATCGAAGCATTCATTTTAGCCTCACAGGTGAATTTCCCATTGATGCTGCAAGACATTGCATCAGTATGGCGCTGAAATACCACAGCCGAAAAAACGGGTAACTTTCCTAAAAAAACTGTCTTACTATCACGCCCCCGAAAACGCCTGTAACCCGGTCATGGCCCGGCCCAGAATAAGGGCGTGGATGTCGTGGGTTCCTTCGTAGGTGTTGACGGTTTCCAGATTGACCATGTGGCGCATGACGTGGAATTCGTCCGAGATACCGTTGCCGCCGTGCATGTCGCGGGCCATGCGGGCAATATCCAGGGCCTTACCGCAGCAATTACGTTTGATCATCGAGATATTTTCCGGCGCGCAGGTGCCTTCATCGAGCATTCGCCCGACCCGCAGACAGGCTTGCAGGCCAAGTGTGATTTCTGTTTGCATGTTGGCCAGTTTTAACTGGATTAACTGATTGGCTGCCAGCGGACGCCCGAACTGTTTGCGATCCAGAGTGTACTGACGGGCTGCGTGCCAGCAAAATTCGGCCGCCCCCATGGTCCCCCAGGCGATCCCGAAACGGGCCTTGTTCAGGCAACCGAATGGCCCTTTAAGGCCGCCGACTTCGGGGAACATGTTTTCATCTGGCACGAACACCCCGTCCATGACGATCTCGCCGGTGATCGAGGCACGTAAGGAAAGTTTGCCTTCAATCTTGGGTGTGCTCAGGCCGTCCATGCCGCGTTCAAGAATGAATCCCCTGATCACGCCGTCGAGTTTGGCCCAAACAACCATGACGTCGGCGATCGGTGAATTGCTGATCCACATTTTGTTGCCGGTAAGTTTATACCCGCCATCGACCTTTTCGGCCCGCGTTTTCATGCCGCCGGGGTCGGAGCCGTGGTCGGGTTCGGTTAAACCGAAACAGCCGATTAGTTCCGCGGTTGCCAGCTTCGGTAAGTATTTCAGGCGTTGTTCTTCACTGCCGTATTCATAAATGGGAAACATCACCAGAGATGACTGAACGCTCATCGCCGAACGATAACCACTGTCGACCCGTTCAATTTCCCGTGCTGCCAGACCGTAGCTGACATTGCTGACGCCGGCACATCCATATTCTTCGGGCAGGGTCGGTCCAAGCAATCCCAGTTCGCCCATTTCCTTCATGATGTCGGGATCAAAGGTCTCGTTCCGGTTTGCCTCAAGAATGCGGCCCATCAGTTTGTCTTGAGCGTAGTCACGGGCGGTGTCGCGAACCAGACGTTCTTCTTCACTTAACTGGTCTTCAAGGGCGAACGGGTCATCCCACTGGAAAGAGGGCTTGGCACACATGATGGAGTCTCCGAATAGGGGTAAAGAAGTATGTTTATACCGAAATAATCAGAACGGCAATTTTTCAGAATTATTTTTTTGCCCGGATTTTGTTGTTGTCTGGCCAGGTTTGCTCAAATTACGCATACGTTTGCCATCAAGATAGGTATCGGTGGCGATCATGGTGACATCCGTGCGTGTTTGTTTTGAAGCAGATTTGGTTTCGGTTGTTGAAACATTCAGGGCGATGCCTCCCGCAGGCCACCACTGAAAATGACATTTTCGGGCCAGGTCGCCGGCTTTGGCACATTCGCTGGTGCCGGGTTTGCCGTGCTTGTCGCCAATGCTGTCGAGTATTTCTTCTTCCGTGCGGGTAGCGAAGCTTTGGTCGTAACGCATCCGGTAAGCCTTCTCATGCCCATCAATGTTGATGAACCAGACGATATAATGAGCCCCGTCGAATTTGAATGTCGCCGCCGTTTCGCCCCGGCCAAGGCTGGATAAATCAAGATTAGGATGATGCTTTCTGACCAAATCCGGAGACATGCCGAGGCTGACACCACCCAGTTTGAAAGTTTGCTGCAGCTTGTTTTTGAGGAAGAACATTTTACGCCAGTTGATTTCGGCACCGATGTTTGTCTCAAATACCAGAAAGGCAATGAGCGCCAACAAGGCGGCAAGACAAAAGAAAACCAGGGTTCTGATGCTGCCCCCATCTTCTTTGCGGCGACCTCGATTACCAACCCGTCGGTCAGTTTTTCTGCGTCGGTCACTGCCTCGTTGCTCTTGCCTGGGTGCCTGTGTGGCCATGGTTTGGACCCGTTTTGTAATGGAAAATCGACTCAGTGTTATTTTCTCACAAAAGATCGCCAAGTTCGAAATCATTCTTTAAAAACAATATTTAATCAAAATTACTTATAATTCGTACGAATCTTTGAAACCCATAATTAAGTGTGCGGCGGAACAATGACCCGGGAAGAATTACAGGAACGTCTGAAGACGATTAAATTGTTGTCCCTTGATGTGGACGGCGTGCTGACTGATGGCGGGTTGTACTATACCGATGATGGACATCAGATGCGCAAGTTCAATGTCAAGGACGGCATGGGCATTGTCGCGGCCATGGCTGCCGGGGTCGAGATCTGCATCATTACCGCCAGCAAGGCGGACGTAATCACAAAACGGGCCCAGGACCTTGGCGTGACCCACATCTTTCCGGGTGTCGAGGACAAGTTGCAAACCCTTTCAGGGCTCTGTGCCGAACTGGCCATTAATTTAAGTGAGGTCGCCCACATCGGTGATGATGTCAACGACCTGCCGGTTCTTGAGGCGGTAGGCTTGCCAATGACCGTTGCTGACGGCGTATCGGAGGTTTTGCAGGTGGCTCAGCATGTTACCGACAAAGAGGGCGGCAAAGGGGCAGTCAGGGAAATATGTGATTTGCTGGTTTCGACCAGAAACTAATCCCTGCCGCCATTCCAGCGTTCGATCAGGCCATGGTCCAGCCCTAAATGATCCAGGGCGCGCCCAACCGTTTGCTTAACGATGTCATCGATGGTTTTGGGTTTGTTGTAGAAAGCCGGAACCGGCGGCATGATGGTCGCCCCGTAATCAGATGCCCGCGCCATCAGTTCCAGGTGGCCTTTGTGTAGGGGTGTCTCGCGAACCAGCAAAACCAGGGGACGGCGTTCCTTTAAGGTAACATCGGCAGCGCGTATCAACAGGTTATGATCAAAACTGTTGGCGATGCCGCTGAGTGTCTTGATCGAACAAGGGGCGACAATCATGCCCCCAGTTCTGAATGATCCGCTGGCGATGGAGGCGCCGATATCCTTGACGTTGTGAACTTCCCGGGCGAGCGGGCGCAGGTCGTCGAGCTTGATGTCGGTTTCAAGTTCTAGGGTGCGCACCCCGGCCTCGCTGATAATCAAATGGGCTGGCACTTCCAAAGCGTTAAGGGCGCGCAGGGTTTCCACACCATAAACAATGCCGGTAGCACCGGAAATGCCGACTATCACGGGTCTGTTTTCTTGTTTGGGCATCTAAAGCTCCATTTAATGCTTATTTACTACCCGCAGAATGCCGCCGGGAGCAAGAAAATGCCGTCCGTTTTATTGTTCGGTTAAGAAAAAGAAGGTATAGAGGCTTGATGAAACATCTTTTTTCCATGCTGGCCCTTTTCGCCTTTGTTACTGTGGTGACGGCTTGTTCGAGTCCTCCCTATGTTCACAAGGGGGGTGAATTTAATCGTGCATCAAGTGACTTTGGCCAGCCAGTGAAGGATATTGGCAGCGTCACCATTTGTTACAGTTCTTCTTCAACTACCCCGCAACAGGTTAGCAAAATGGCCATTGCGGAGTGTGCCGCTTTTAACAAAACGGCGGAATTTACCGAGCAAAGCTACAATGTATGTCCGTTATCGACCCCCGTTGCAGCAGTATATGAATGCTTGGGTTCGGGGAATTTTGCGAGAAGTGATGGTCAAGCCGTTCCCGGTGGGACATTGATGAATTATGATGGCATAGAATTCCGGTATTAATGGATCTGGGCAGAGATTTAAGGAGTTATCGTCTTATGAAGAAAATTGCAGTTGTATCTTGTTTTGTCGCTTTAACGGCCTGTGCCGATGTGAACATGGATGATGTCAGCGTCGGGGGCGCGGCTGGCGCCGTTGTCGGCGCCTTGGCTGGCGGCATGGTTGGCGCTGAATTTGGCGGTGGCCTTGGTCAAACCCTGTTCATGTGGAGCGGCGCGCTTGTCGGTGCTGGCGTCGGTTACGAGGCCGGAAACATTCTCTATCCTTCCGATCAGATGGCCTATGACGACAACGCCCGCCACGCACTTGCCAGTTCAGCCGATGGTACCGTCTCCGAATGGTCAAACCCGGAAACAGGAAACGGCGGTATCTTTACGCCGACGCAAACCTATATCACTGGCACGGGTCGCTCCTGTCGCGATTATAGGGCAACCCTGGCTTTAAAGAACGAGAGCGAGCAAGCCGGTATCATCGCGCATCAAAACGGGACGGCTTGTCAGCAGGCTGATGGTTCCTGGCGTTCGGTCACCGAGGACTTTGGTTGATCCGGGATTGCCACGAATGATCACCGTAGCCGCCCTGCTGGTCGGGGCCTACGGGCTGATCCTTTTGGGGCTTCTGATATTTCAGGATAAACTGCTCTATCACCCCGATACCTCTATACCCGATCCCGCCAGTAGCGGGATTGCGGAAATGCATCCCCAAAAAACGCAAAGCGCCGATGGACTAACATTGCTGTCCTGGTACGCGCAAGGGAACCCAGACCAGCCGGTTGTCGCCTATTTTCATGGCAACGCCGGTAATATTGGCAGTCGCGGAGATAAAGTCAGGCCCTTCCTGAATGCCGGTTACGGGGTATTGCTGGTTGGCTATCGCGGTTTTGGCGGTAATCCCGGCACACCCAGTGAAGACGGTTTTTATGCGGATGCGCGGGCTGCTTTAAGTCTGCTGAAGGATGTCAGGCCATTGATCCTTTACGGTGAATCACTTGGTACAGCCGTTGCGACGGCTATGGCTGCCGAGCGCAGCATGGCTGGAAATCCTGTGCAAGCCCTGATCCTTGAAGCGCCATTCCCTTCGGTTACTGCCGCCGCCCGGCATTATTACCCCTATGTTCCGGTTAAATGGCTGCTTAAGGATCATTTCGATCAGGCTTCACGCATTGCCAGCATATCGGCACCGGTCCTGATCTTTCATGGAGAGAGGGACAAAACCATGCCGATCCGCTTCGGCAAGGCCTTGTTTGAGGTCGCCAAAATGCCCAAACAGGCAAAATGGATCGCCGGGGCAGGGCACAATGACCTTTTCGATTTTGGCGCGGCCGAACTCAGTATTGAGTTTATTCAACAGAGCACCACTTTCACGCCCTAAAACACGGTAAATAAAAAGTTAACGGGGTATTGGACTAGGCGGCAGGTTCCTGTATACTACCAGATGTAGGTATGTGTGCGATTCCGATATACTAATCGGGTGTTGCAGATGTTCTATGGTTAATGGATTGATATTGCTGTCTTTTTGTGTGCTTGGGTTTTGCTGTTCAGAAAGACTTTATGTGTAGGCTCCGTTTGTAAATTATGGCTCAGATACCGAGAAATTTACCATCGACGGTTCCAACAAACGTCACCGCAGGACGTTTGCAGGGAGGGCCGCGCTCTGTCGCCAGCACTGATGCCTCGCAAATTGAATCGATCAATGCCCAGGACGGCGTGCTCTTTAATGATGCTCTTCTGTTCCAGGATAGCGGGACGATGGATCGCCGAAACGGCGACAATTCGCAGGCCAGCATCCCTGTTGAATATGCCGGTTCCAGCCAGACGTTCGCCTCGATATTCGAGGACACCGCCGCATCCAGTGGCAGTGTTCAGAAAGCGCGCTCAAAGGGTTTCGCCAATTTGATCGCCCGCGCGATCTCGACGTATGAAACCAACGTACAGATTATTCACGGAACCACCGACCCGCGTGGCACGACCCTTAGCCTGACCCTTTAATTTGATTAAAAATTGTCGAGTGTGACGCCCGTCATAGGCGCCATTTGTGCTGTCTGCTAGTTATTCACCATGAGCATATCGACAGTCCTTTCAACCGCCGTTACAGGCCTGGTCAGCAATAGTAGCCGGGTGGCGGCGAGCGCCGGGAACATCGCCAACGTCAATACAGATGGTTATCTTGCTAAAAACGCGAAAACCGGTGTAGGGGCGCAGGTTTTCACCAGTCACGCCTTTGGTTCCGGCAGTGTCCATGTTGCGGCTATTGAGCCCTCGAATGTCAATCTGGCCAAGGAATTCATTGATATTATCGCCGCCAGGGCGGCCTACGAGGCCAGTGCCCGTGTCATTAGCACTGCCGATGAAATGCACAAGGACGTATTGGACATCAAAGCCTGAATATTGATGTTTTTTTCCTCTGTTAACGATTTCTTTGTCGGCTCGTACTATACTTCCATCATAAATTTGGCTGTTTTATCAAAAAACAACTTATGTGAGGCTTATGAGTCAAAAGCAGGGATCCGTCAGCATTGTCGAGTCGACTTTCGACGTCGCGCTCTGGTTTGCTGATACGGCGTTAGATCAAAACGAATATTTGCAGCCGCAAAAACTGCATCGTCTGCTGTTTTTGTCGCAAGCCTACTATGCTGTCGCTTTTGGCGGACAAAAATTGATGCCGGCGATCTTCGTCGCCGATGAAATGGGGCCCCTGGAACCCAATATCTATAAAGCCTTCGCCAAGGGTCGCCCAAATATCGAACCTGATCTTTTCCTGCCCGATGGTGTTGAACATTTTCTTCAAGGTATCTGGAGTCGTTTCGGCAATCATGCCCCTGACAGGCTGACAAAAATGTGCAAAGAAACACTGGCCTTCAGGCAGGCCCTGAAAAAAGGATCACGGACAGAAATCCCCTTGCAGGCCATGCTTTTGTCCTTTGCCAGGGCTGACGATACCCCGGCCATTACGCAAGTGATGAAACCGAAAGTCATGCGCTCCCACACCGGTCGCCCGGTTGCCGTTAAAAGCTGGGTCCCCGGTTCCTGAACATTACATTTTCAAGATGTACAATCCCGAATGATGGCAATACCGGTTAACAGTCTCATTAGCTGTTGCGGTTCGGTGTCACATGGCTAGAATTCAATACTGCCATATAAGTGAATGCCAATGGGTTCATGATGCCTTAAGAATATTCACGGGTAGCCTCATCCAAGAAGGCTAACTTAAAAAAATCACCAGGAGGTTTATGACAATGTCAATACATTCCAAATTTCTGTCAGTTCTTGCTTGTGGCGCGGTTGTTACCGGTCTCGCTGCAACAGGTCCGGCTGAAGCCAAGGTTGAGGGGGATACCATTACCCTCGGTTCTGCGGTTTCTATTACCGGGCGTTACGCTGTTAACGGCAAGCACACGAAGAATGGTTACGATCTTGCGGTCAAATTCATCAATGAAAAAGGCGGCGTTACCGTCGACGGCAAAAAATACAAACTTGCTGTCAAATATTACGATGATGAATCGACGGCGGGTCGCGGCACCCAGCTTGCTGAACGACTGATCCAGCAGGATCAAATCAAATTTATCCTCGGGCCCTACAGCTCAGGCATGACCAAGGCGATTGCCCCGGTTGTCGAAAAATACGGCATTCCAATGGTCGAAGGTAACGGCGCATCGCGTTCGATCTTCAATCAGGGCTTCCGTTATACCTTTGCCGTTCTGTCAACGTCTGAGCAGTACCTGTCGACGGCCATTGCACTGGCTGCCGAACAAGCCAAGAAAGACGGCAAGGATCCTTCCAGCCTGAAAATCGCCCTTGGCGTCCGTAACGAGCCTTTCGCCCTTGATATTGGCGTTGGCATTCATGAAGACGCCGCGAAATACGGCATGAAGATCATCATCGACGAAAAATTCCCTAAAGAAGTCTCCGATATGACCAGTTTCCTGACCAAGGTTAAGGCTTTGAAACCTGATGTGGTCGTCGTTTCCGCCCATACAGTTGGTGGCGCGCTGTTTGTTCGTCAGATGACTGAACAGAAAGCAAACGCACCGATTGTTGCCATGACACACTGTGAATCGGCGAAAATCGAAGACACCACGACATTTGGAAAAGCCGGTGAAGGCATTCTGTGTGCCGGTCAGTGGGCGCCTGAATTGACCTACCAGGACGGTTATTTCGGCACCGCCATGGACTACACCAAAACTTTCGAGAAAGTTTATGGTTACACCCCGCCTTATCAGGCAGCTGAATCATCGGCCTCCGTTCTGGTCTATGCCGACGCCATCACGCGGGCTGGCTCCTTTGATACGGTCAAGGTTCGTGACGCCCTTGCGGCGACTGACATGCAGACCTTCTACGGTAACGTGAAGTTTGCCCCGACGGGTCAAAACATCGCCAAACCGATGGTTCTGCGCCAACTTCAAAACGGAAAATACAAGCTTGTTGCGCCGTCGAAGTGGGCCGATACGCCACTGTCCTTCCCGCGCATGGCACAGTAGCAGGCGTTATCGATTAACGATTAAGTGTTCCCGCCCTCTGGCTTAAAGGGGGGCGGGAACACTGTTATTTTCGCCATATCGCGGAGAAATATCATCGACACCATCATCGGCAATATAGACCTGCTGTTTTTAGCGCCTCCGCTTTCAGTGCAATTAATCGTCAACGGCATGATGATTGGCGCTCTTTTCGCCCTTGCCGCCTTTGGCATGGCTCTGGTTTGGGGTGTGATGAACGTCATCAACATCGCCCAGGGTGAGTTCGTCGTGTTGGGCGGGTACGTGGCCGTGATGATGGCGCAAAGTGGCATACATCCGTTCTTTGCAATATTTGTCGCCCCGGTTGTCCTCTACGGCGTCGGTTGGGCCTTTTATCAAACCATTATCAAACGGGTCGTCGACAAGGATTTGTTCACATCACTGCTGGCGACATTTGGTATCAGCATTCTGGTGCAGCAATTGATGAACCAGATATTCGGTGCCGACATCCGTCGTGCGCCCCATGGTTTTGGCACCTGGGGCTTCTTTGATAATCTGGTAACCATCGAACAGGTCAAATTACTGGCTGCCCTTGCGGCACTCGCGCTGGGTGGGGTGATGGTGCTTTTCCTGAAAAAATCCCGTTTGGGTCAAGCCATTAGGGCGACCGCGCAAAATGCTCGCGCGGCCCGCATCATGGGCATTGATACCGATAAGGTTTACGCCGCGACTTATGGGCTGAACGCCGCCATTTGTGGTGCGGCAGGCGCCATGGTGGCGATGATCTGGGTTGTCGAACCGTACATCGGGCTGGTCTACACCATCCGCGCCTTCATGATTGCCATCATTGCCGGACTTGGAAATCTCAGTGGCGTTGTTCTGGCCGGACTGGGGCTTGGTGTGGCTGAAAATTTCGCAGGCTTTATCATGGGCGCGGAATACCAGATCGCCTTCGTCTTCTCACTGCTGGTCGTCATTCTTGTTGGACGCAGTATCCTTCTTGGCCGTAAGCGTGAATATTTAAAATGAGCAGCAACACCAAACCAGTGCTTCTGTACGGCGGCATTCTTCTGATCGGAATTTTCCTTCCCTTGGCGCTGCCTGCTTTCCAGACCCAGATTTCGGTCATGTGGATGATGGTCACCTTCGCCCTGACATGGGACATCCTGGGTGGGCGGATGGGCTATAATTCATTCGGAAATATCGTTTTTTTTGGTGTTGGCATGTATGCAGCGGCGTCCGTGCAACACGAACTGTATTTCGATATTGGCCAGTTTGAAGTGATTTCGGATCAGTTCAATCTGCAGTTAACGCCGGACAAATATCTGTTTGGCCTGGGCCTTGGCATGATTATTGGGGCCGTCATCTGCGTCGCACTGGCATGGGTGCTGGGTTCGGGAATTCTCAGGCTGCGCGGTCACTACTTTGCCATCTGTACACTGGGGCTTGGCGTCGCGGTCGGTGAACTGGCAGGCACCATCGATTATATTGGCGCCGGTTCGGGCATGGCTGCACCGGTATTCCCATCGGCCATGGGGTCTGCCGGGCTTTTTTATTCCTATTTCTTTTTCATTCTTGTGGTGGCCTCGTTCTTTTCCCTGAAGTGGCTGTATTCCACCCGTTTTGGATTGGCCATCAACGCCATCCGCGACGATGAAGACAAGGCCGAGGCCATGGGCCTGCACACTACCCGCTACAAGACACTGGCCTGGTGCGTGTCGGCCTTCTTCCTGTCCTTTGCCGGGGCAGGTTTCGGGCATTTGAATGGATTTATTGACCCGCTGGATGTCGCCTTTCCCGGCGCTACTTTTGGTGTCTGGATGGTCTTGATGGCGATCCTGGGCGGCAAGGGGACCCTTTGGGGGCCTGTTGTCGGGGCGCTTGCTTTTCATATTACCCAGGAATTTTTCTGGAGCACATTGCTGGGCTGGCAGCGCGTCGCCCTTGGATTGATGATCGTTATCGTCGTCGTCTTCTTCCCCCTTGGCATTATGGGTTGGGCCCGCGAAAAGTGGCCTGAGCGTTTTGGCCATACGGTCGAGGAGAAATCCTGATGACCATGCTTCTTGAAGTTCAGGGCGTCAGCAAGTCCTTTGGTGGTGTCGTCGCCAATCATGATATCTCCATCGAAGTACCCGAAGGAAAGATCATCGGTCTTATCGGCCCCAATGGTTCGGGCAAGACGACGTTGTTCAATTCAATCGTTGGCTATCACCCGCTCGATGTCGGTTCTATCCGTTTCGAGGGAAAAGAAATCTCCAACCTGATCGTCCCGCAAATCGCCCGTCTGGGTATGCTCAGGACGTTTCAGCAGACCCGCATTTATGGCAAGATGACCTGCGTTCAAAATATGCAGATCAGTGTCTCGCACCGCGATACGTCCATTGCTCACATGTTTGCCAAGTTCTCGCCAGAGGTGATGGAAAAGGCTGATCGCCTGCTCGAGTTCGTCGGCCTGTTTTCCAAGCGTCACCTAATGGCCGGTGATCTGTCTTTCGGACAGCAGAAATTGCTGGAATTCGCCATGGCGCTGATGAACGATCCCAAGCTGTTGTTGCTGGACGAACCGACGGCAGGCATCAACCCGACCTTAATCAACGGACTGATTGATCGTCTGAAGCGGGCCAACGCAGAATTCGGCATCACGCTTTTGGTCATAGAGCACAACATGCGGGTGATTATGAATTTGGCCGAACATATTTACTGCTTGGCCCACGGCGAAATGCTGGCCGAAGGCGTGCCTGCTGATATCCAGAACGATCAGCGCGTCATTGACGCCTACCTGGGGGCGCACTGATGGCCGAAGAGACCGACAACACCAAGAAAGGCATTAGTGGCTATGGCCACGGCGATGTCGATACGATTTTGTCTGTTGATGATGTCGCCAGGGACGCTGAAAAGCTGGCCGGTGACCGCCCCTCTACAGACCGTCTTGATGAGATGTGCGAAGGCGACCCGCTGCTTAGTATCGAAGGACTGGTTGCGGGTTACGGCAAGATGGAAATCATTCACGATTTTGATCTGCGGGTTGGCTCCGGCCAATCCCTGTGTTTGATCGGCCCCAACGGTGCTGGCAAGTCCACCATCCTGCATTCCATTTACGGCTTTACCAACATCACTGGCGGCGCCATTCGCATGAAGGGCAACGACGTCACCCGGCTCAGCACCAATGAAAAGCTGAAAGATGCCGGTATCGCCTACATCCTTCAGGATAATTCCGTCTTTCCAAATATGACGGTCGAGGAAAACCTGCTGATGGGCGGGTTCCTGAAAAACAAGCCGGACGAAGCCATGGCGGCGGCTGACAAGGTTTTTGAAAAATACGGACGTCTGCGCGAGCGCCGCAATCAAAAGGCGGGTGTCCTGTCGGGTGGCGAGCGCCGCCTGTTGGAAATCTCCCGCGCCCTGATTATGGAGCCGGAGGTCCTGCTGGTCGATGAACCGTCCATCGGTCTTGAACCGCGCTTCATCGACATGGTCTTTGAAATCCTCGACGACCTGCAAAACCACGAGGGCAAGACCATCATCATGGTCGAACAAAACGCCAAAAAAGGCCTCGAATTTGCCGACCTGGGCTACGTGCTGGTATCAGGCGAACTGGCCATGGCCGGCCCGGGGGATGAACTATTGCAAAACCCTGAGGTCGGGCGGCTGTTCTTGGGCGGCTAATACGCGATCTTCAAAATTTCCAACTCTTCAACCCCGCCCGGTGTGCTCATTTTGACGACGTCGCCGTCGAGGGCTTTCATAAGCGCCCGGGCGACCGGGGAGATCCAGCTTATTTCGCCTTCTTCCAGTCTGGCCTCATCGACGCCGACGATCCGCACCGTCCGTTCGACATTTTGGGAGTCCGCGTAGGTGACCGTCGCGCCGAAGAAGACCTGATCGTGGTTTTTTTGCTGGGCCGGGTCGACGACCTCGGCTATTTCCATACGTTTGATCAGGAAGCGCATACGCCGGTCAATTTCGCGCAGGCGTTTTTTGCCATAGATGTAATCACCGTTTTCGGAACGGTCGCCGTTTCCTGCGGCCCAGGAAACGGTCTCGACGACTTGCGGCCGCTCGACCCGGCGCAGTTGATCAAGCTCGGCGCGCAAGCGCTCCATGCCTTCAGGGGTGATGTAGTTTTTGGCTCCGGCGGGAAGCGAGTCAATGGCGTCGGGTAACGCTTCTTCTTCCTCGGTTTCCTTGGTGAAGGCTTTGTTCATTGCTTTATCCGAAAAGATAAAATGCCAAATAGCCACACAGAACGACAATCACCCACATAACCATGCTGCCGGTATGCTGGCTTCGGGTCAGGACACTTTCGGAACCGTTAAGCATCAAGTTCAGGCGGCTAAACATTTTAAGGCGGAGACTTATCATGTCATCGAAGCTCTTGATAAAGGCGCTTACCAGTTTGGCTAAAGACCTTGCGATCTTGTCCCCTGCGTGACGATAAAACCAGTCCACATCCAGGGTAATGGTCAGTGAGCGTTTCATCATCGGCAACAACAGGAAGAATGCGAGGCCTGAGAACAGCAGTAACTGCAGCATCTTGAGCACGTGATCGGCGGTATAGGGTACATAGCCCACCGGGTAAGGCAGGATCGCATACAGGCTTCCTGGAAAGACGCCAAGGCCAACGCACAACACGGCCATGATGACCATGGCGAGACGCATGTTTCCGGGCGGGTCAGGTGGCCGCATTCCTGAGTCTTTCTGGAAGAAAACAAACCACGGGAACTTGATGCCGGCATGAAGAAAGACCCCGGCGGAAGCCGCAGCCAGGAACATCCAGACCAGCATCAACTGTTCATCGGCAGCCGCCTGGGAAATCATCGATTTGGATATAAAACCGGATGTCAGCGGGAATGAGGAAATTGCCAGCGCGCCGATTGTCCCGCAAACCATCGTCAAGGGCATGGTTCGGAACAGTCCGCCAAGATCAGTACATTTGCGTTTTCCCGTCATATACAGAACCGACCCGGCGCTCATCAAAAGCAGGGCTTTGTAAATGATGTGAGTGAAGGCGTGGGCGGATGCGCCGTTCAAGGCCATATCGGTGCCAATGCCGATGCCGGTGATCATAAAGCCAACCTGGTTGACGATGGAGTAGGCCAGAATGCGCCGCATGTCGTTTTCCAAAAGCGCATAAATGATGCCGTAGAAAATCATGTAAAGACCGATGAAAATCAGAATTTCCTCGCCTGGGAAGCCGCGGATCAAAACATAGACGGCGGTCTTGGTGGTAAAGGCGGAAAGAAAAACCGTGCCGCTGAATGAGGCTTCTGGATAAGCATCGGGCAGCCACGCTGACAACGGCGGCGCACCAGCATTGAGCAGGAAGCCAATCAGGATCAGCCAACGCGCCGGGCTATCGGCCTGCATGGCGGTAAAGGCGACGGAGCCTGTATCGGCGACTTGCCAGACAATCCCGACCATCAGGATCACGCCACCTAGAAGATGAACCAGAACATAGCGCATGGAGGCCCTGTAAGCGGCGTTGGTATCGGCTGACCAGATCACCAGGGTCGAGGCGACGGCCATCATTTCCCAGTAGACAAAAACCGTGATCAGGTCACCGGCCAGCGCCACGCCAATGGCGCTTCCTGCGTAAATATAGGCGGCGATCAGCTCGATGATGCGTTTCTGGTTCATGGCGTACAGCCCGCCTGCGGCGGCCATAATGGCGAAGATGGTAGCGAACAGGCGGCCCAAGGCATCAACCTTGACGGGCGTCAGTTGATAATCGAGAAAATCGATAACGATGGTTGTTCCAGGCTCGTATGACCAGATCTGGGCAAGCGTCAAAAGCGGGATGCCAAGCAGCAACACAGGGCGGATGCGCCTTCCGACAAAGGGCAGGACGAAAGCGCCGGCAATCATGATCAGGGCGGCCGGCAGTAGACTAAGCATTGTCCGGGCCTCCCTCGCTTGTGTTCCCGTCGTAATAGGTGTCATTGCGTTTCAGGAAAATAGACAATCCCTTGGCCCCGATAACCATCACCGCGCACGTTGCGAACCCGTACCAGGCATAAAACCCAAAGCTGCCATCGATGCCAAAATACGGATGGGGAGTAATAACCAGATCAGCAAGCACCAGAACGGCAAGAAGACTCAATCCCCACCGCCATAACTTTCTGATCGTCTCCGGCCTGACCAGCCAGTGTATTTCTTCACCTGTTGATTTTTCGTCGCTCATCGAAGTCCTCAAATCAGCTGTCTGGCGAGTTCAAGAAAGACGCCGGGTATGAAGAATAACAGTATCGTCACTGCCGCCGTTAATGATAGGGCGATGACAATGGCAAGGGGTGCTTCACCGTGCTCGTCGCCGCTGCCGAATTTTGGTTTTTTGAAAAAGGCGGCATAGACAATAGGCAGGAAATATCCGGCATTCAAAAGTGTGCTGATGACAATCACGACCACAGCCAGCATCTGCCCTGAATCCAGCGCCCCGTGCAGGATGTACCACTTTGATATAAATCCGGCTGTTGGCGGCACCCCGATCATCGACAACGCGCCAATGGCAAACGCTCCCATGGTCCACGGCATACGCCGCCCTATACCGTCAAGCTGGCTGATCTCGGTCTTGTGGCTGGCGGTGTAAATTGAACCGGCTGCAAAAAACAGGGTGATTTTGCCAAAAGCATGGACGGCGATATGAAGCCCGGCCCCGACAATCGACAATGGCGCAAGGATAGCAGCCGCCATGATGACGTATGACAACTGGCTGATTGTTGAATAGGCGAGCCGACGTTTCAGGTTGTCCTGACGAAGCGCGACAATCGATGCAGCAATGATGGTAAACCCCGAAATATAGAGCAGCCAGTCCGGATCAATGCTCACTGACAGGAAATCAAAACCGAAGATATAAATAATGACTTTGACGAGGGTGAAGACACCCGCCTTGACCACAGCAACCGCGTGCAGCAAGGCGCTGACCGGTGTCGGGGCGACCATGGCGGCTGGTAGCCAGCGGTGGAACGGCATCAATGCCGCCTTGCCGATGCCGAACATGTAAAGCACCAGCAGAATACCGATGATGGTGTTCGATGCCTTGCCCTCAAGAATGCCGCCGGGTGTGAAATCAAGGGTTCCGGCGATCATCCACGTCCAGACGATACCCAAAAACAGCAAGCCGATGGACGTTGACAACAAAATGCCCAGATAAACGCGGGCCCCGCTTTTGGCCTTATCGGTGCCAGCATGGGCGACCAGCGGGTAGGTGCTGATGGTCAGGGCCTCGTAGAAAATGAACAATGTCATCATATTGCCGGCGAAGGCGATGGCGATGGCGCTGGCCAGGGCGATGGCGAAACAGACATAGAAGCGGGTCTGGTTTTTTTCATTGTTGGCCCGCATGTAGCCAATAGAATAGATGGAATTAATGACCCACAGGAAACTGGCGATACAGGCGAACAACATTCCCAAGGGCTCGATGGTGAAGGTGATACTGAGACCCGGAAGCATGTTGCCAGCAACCAGCGTTGGTCGTTCGCCATCCAGAACGTATGGGTATAAGGACGTAACCCAATAAAACAAAGTCAGCGCCGTAACCAGTGTTACGCCCTCACGCAGGTTCGGCCAACGCCCTGTAAAGGCAATCAGAATCGCCCCGATGACGGGTGTGATCAATGCCGCCTGGATGATCTCTTCAGGGGTCACTGAAGGCCCCCATTCAGTAAAGAGCCTGCGGCGTCCAGTGCAATGGACAAGGTGGCCGTCGCGTCAATGCCGAAATAGATACTGGCGCCGGCCATCACCCACAGGGGAAGCAACATGGACAGCGGTGCTTCTGTGACAGGTGCTGCGTCTTCCGGTGCTTCTTTCAGGTAGGCTGCTTCGACAATGCGCCACACATAAACAATCGCCAGCAATGAACTTAGCACAATCAGGATAGCGACAGGCCACATGCCCGCTTCGAGGGCGGCGCGAACCAGATACCACTTGGAAACAAAACCGACTGTCATGGGAATGCCGATCAGGCTTAACCCACCGATGACAATCGCCGCCATTGTCCATGGCATACGGGTGCCCAAGCCGTACATGTCCCTGATGGAAACCCCGCCCACACGCAAAGCAATGCAGCCAAGCCCCATGAAGATGGCGCATTTCATGATTGCGTGATTGAACAGATGTATAATGCCCGCCGCCATTCCAATTTCAGAAGCGAAACTTAAACCCAGGACGATATAACCAATCTGGGCAATACTCGAATAGGCAAACAGACGCTTTATGTTGTCCTGGTATATAGCGATGCCTGACGCCGCGAACATGGCGATGATGGAAAGCGCCATCAGGATATTCTGCAGGTCCAGTACCTGAAAAACATTGACCGCACCAAAGACCGTGAAAATGATGCGGATCAGAATATAGACAGCAACTTTGGTCGCCGTGGCGGCAAGAAACGCCGTCACCACCGAAGGGGCATACGTGTAGGCATTTGGCAGCCATAGATGCAGCGGGAAAAGCGCCAGTTTCAAACAGATGCCAACGGTCAAAAACGCCAGTGCCGCCTGAATGACCCGGGTATTGGCTATTGTTGGCATCAGGGTCGCCAGATCAGCCATGTTCAGGGTGCCGGTCATCATGTACATCAGGCCGACGCCGATAATGTAGAAGGTCGCCCCGATGGTGCCCATGATCAGGTAGCGATAGGCAGCCGTTAAGGCGCGCCTGTCACGGCCCAGACTGATCATCACGTAAGAGGACAGTGAAGATATTTCCAGAAAGACAAAAAGATTGAACACGTCACCGGTGATCGTGATGCCCAGCAAACCGGTCAGGCACAACAGGAACATGGTGTAAAACAGATAGATCCGTTCGGCAGGTATCTC
Source organism: Rhodospirillaceae bacterium (assembly GCA_018662005.1). NCBI lineage: Bacteria > Pseudomonadati > Pseudomonadota > Alphaproteobacteria > Rhodospirillales > Rhodospirillaceae > Rhodospirillaceae bacterium. The sequence goes on from JABJHA010000016.1 coordinate 77,699, forward strand.
CGCCTCGATACTACGTCGGGCGTATGTCATCACAAGCGAGCCGATGGCCGATACAATGACCAGAACAAAAGCGCCGACTTTATCGAGTACGTATTCAATACCCCAAGGGGCCGCCCAACCACCGATACGGTAAGTAATCGTGCCGCCGTCCAGAACCTGCATCAGCAAAGACAGGGAAATGGCCAGTGTCGTCCACGTAACGGTCAGGGTCAGCATCCAGACGAGGCGCGGATTGCGAAGGATCAGGGCAAGCGGCGCCATCAGCAACGGCAGGACAACCTGAAGGGCGGGTAGCTGAGCGGACATCAAGAGGCTAACCCTCGTTCTTTTTCCTGATCCTCTTTTTCAAGAACGTCTATTTCATCATCCTCGATGGTGTCGAAGGCGCCCTTGATGCGCACGATAAGGGCCAGGCCAAGGGCGGTGGTTGCAACACCGACAACGATGGCCGTCAGGATCAGGACATGGGGAAGGGGGTTGCTGAAAATTTCGATGCCATCGGCCAGAATCGGTGCGGTGCCGCCTTTGACCTTGCCCATGGAAATATAGAAAACAAAAACAGAGACCTGAAAAACGTTCAACCCGATGATTTTTTTAATCAGGTTGTGTTGTGCAATGACCATGTAAAAGCCCATCATCATCAGCACGATAACGATCCAGTAATTGAACAGGCCGGTAAAGGTGTCCATGACTTCAATCTTCCTTTACGGCGCGAAGGCGGCCATCAAAAATAAGGAAGATCGTAATCATTGCACCGGACACAGTGGTGCCGACGCCAAATTCAATCAGTGTAATGCCCAGGTGCTGACCGGCGTGCTGGTCCTGGGCGAGCATGGAATAATCGAGAAAATCCCCACCCAGCATCATGGCGACCACACCGACACCGGCATAGAGCAACAAACCGGAAGCCAGCAGTGTTCGCGTTAGCCAGGCGGGCGCTACCTTGCGGGCATTGTCGACACCAAAAATCAGGGCGTAAAGAATGAAGGCTGCGGCGAAGATGACACCGGCCTGAAAACCACCACCCGGCCCAAAATCTCCATGGAACTGGACGTACAGGGCGAATACCATAATTGGCGGGATCAGTAGTTTTGAGACAACCCGAAGAATGGAAGCACGATTGAGCATCAGGCTTGTTGCTCCTTCTTTACGGCACTTTCTGGTTTTGGGACCGGTTTTTTGCGCCGCCGGGCCCGCCCGATCAGCGCCATCACGCCAACCGCCGCAGTAAAGACCACCGTAACCTCACCCAGGGTATCGTAACCGCGATAACTGGCCAGGACGGAAGTCACAATATTGGGCGGGCCAACTTCCTGGGCTGATTTTTCGATGTAGTGGGGCGCTACATGATGGTGAATAGGGGCGCCCGGATCTCCGAAATGGGGCATGTCCAGGGTCGCATAAATCAACAACGCACCCGTCGCCGTAACGATAGCCAAAGGGAGGGGAACCAGAAGTTTTGCTTCTTTGTCCATGTGCGTGGTCAGGGCAAGGGTGCCCAGCATCAAAACTGTTGAAATACCGGCGCCGACGGCGGCCTCGGTAAAGGCGACGTCGACGGCGTCCATCACAACGTAAAGAGCCGCCGCCAGCATGCTGTAGATGCCTGACATCATCACTGCCGCGAACAAATTGTGAATGCGCACCAGGGAATAGGCCGTAACAGCCATAAAAGAAAGCAAGGTAATGACGATCAGGTCTTCGATAACCTTCTCCTCTCTTCTTCAAGTTCTTTCATCAGGGCCAGTTCTTTTTCGTCCGTATCATCATCATCGCAAAGCGGGATCATTCCCGCATCAAGGGCGGCGCGGGCCAAGGCATGGGTTGCAGTCGGCAGGGTGAACATCAGGAACAGGATAATCAAAAGTATCTTGATCGACACCAATGTCAGCCCGGCTTGCAGGATCATGCCAACAAACAGCATGACGACGCCCATGGTGTCGATGATGCCAGCGGCGTGAATGCGCGAAAACACATCCGGCAACCTGATCAGGCCGATGGCTCCAATCAGCATGAAAATGGAACCACCGAGAAACAGTCCCCAACTGGCGATATTGATCATCATGTCCATCAAATGTCACCCGGGTCGTCATCACGCAGGGGTTGGGCAAGGTCTCCGAAGCGGACGAACTTGGACACCGCGATGATGCCGATAAAACTAATCAGGGCATAAACCAGCGCGATATCAAGGAATTCTGGTCGACCCGTCAAAAACCCGTAAACAGAGATCAACAGGACTGTCAGCGTGCCGAAACTGTTGATTGCAAGAATCCGGTCGTAAACAGTTGGTCCCTTCAAGGCCCTGACAAGGACAAGAAGCATGGAGATCAGAATGGCGAGGGTGGCTGCGCTGAACATATCAGGTGTTTTCCACCGTGCCGTCGGCCGAACCTTCGACGGCGTGGACCCGGCGATCCATTTCGCCACTAAGCAACCCTTCAATGGAAACGGGGGTAAGGGCGTGAACTTCCAGGGCGCCATTATCCAGTCCCAGGGTTACGGTTCCCGGGGTCAAGGTGATTGAATTTGCGTAAAAGACGTGCCCCAGTTCGGTGACCTGTAAAGACTTGATATGCAACACCTTTGGCGTAATTGGCAATTTCGGGTCGAGAATGACCCGGGCAACGTCGAAGTTGGCCTTGACGATTTCCCAGGCCAGCCAGGGCCAATATAACAAAGCCCGCCAGCTGATATGGATAGGATGACCTTCATGGTCAATCACATCCATGCGATTGGCAAAAATGACCACAACGACGACCGAGCCCAGGCCAAGCGCTAGAAGCCAGGTTTCAAATATACCCGACAGCATCAACCATAATAACCCCATTACACTGCCAAGGCTTAACGCGTGTAGCAAATTGTTCTCCCTTCAGGGTGGTTTTTTACACCAACAGACAATAGATTTGTCGGCATGTTCGAGCCAGCGAAAAAGCATCCTGTTTTATCGATTTCCGCACTTCGGGAAAGTGCGGCGGTGTTGTTCCCGCCGGGTCGATTTGTAAAAGTCCTGTTTTTCATCATGCTGTTGGCAGGGGGGCTTGGCGGATTGTCGGGAGCTGTTTTTTCAGATGAAAATCAGGATGTGTTTTTTGAGCACTCCGAGCTGACAATCGTTACCACCACCAGCCGACATCATTTTCGCATCGAGTTGGCAAAAAGTATGGCTGCCCGTATGCGTGGTTTGATGGAACGCCGCCATCTGGATGGTGACGCGGGGATGTTATTCGATTATTCAAAGCCCAAACAAATTCACATGTGGATGAAAAACACCTTCATTCCCCTTGATATGATTTTTATCGACAGGTCGGGCAGGATTGTTCTTATTGTGGAAAATACCACACCCTTTTCTACAGATGTTATTGCCTCTCCCGGGCCGGTTCTGGCCGTTTTGGAATTGAACGGCGGCACGGCGGCACGGCTGGCTATAAAGACTGGCGATAGGGTGATCCATGATATCTTCCGGCCTTAGAACAGTTAAGATTGTGTGCTACAGGAAAAATCGGCTACTTTAGGTATTATGAAGAAAACTGATAAAAAACCGGCCAAAAAACGAGCCGCTCGACGCAAGGTTTCCGTTGATGGGCCGCGTCCCGTTGATATTCATGTTGGTGGTCGATTGCGCTTACGCCGCACCCTCTTGGGCATAAGCCAGGAAAAACTCGCCGATTCGGTCAATCTGACATTTCAGCAAATTCAGAAATACGAGCGCGGCGCCAACCGCATGGGGGCATCCAGACTTTATGAAATAGCGGGCATTCTTGATGTTTCCATTGGTTACTTCTTCGATGAGATGCCAAGGGATGTGCAAAATACCAAAGGCTCTTTCGCCAAGGGAATGGCCGATAAAACGCAGACAAAAATAGATGCTGACCCGCTGACCCGGCGTGAAACCCTGGAACTGGTTCGAGCCTACTACAAGATTACCAATCCGTCTGTCCGCAAGCGCCTGTACGAGCTGATCCGCTCGATCGGAAAATCAAGGCCTAAATAGTTTTACGGCAAGCAGGGCGCTGGGCGCCAGGTGCCAGAAAACATCGAATATATCCAGTGGCTTTTTCAGCGTTCCGGCCATTAACATCCTGAATTTTTCCAGCAGATGTGGTTCGGGTGTGAACGGTGCCAACGCCATCAGTATTGCCGCAACGACGAGCATTCCGGTCGGTATTCTGTCTAGCCATTCCATAATGGGCCTTTTAAGGACGAATGCTTGCGTGGGCAAGAAGAATGGGTAATTTTAAATTTTTGTTCCTGACAGGAGACCAAAGTGATTAGACAGCTTATTCTTGGCAGATCAGTTATTGCCGCCGGTGGCATCTTGATACTGGTTTGCCTTGTTTCGCCCGGGCAGGCGCATTCTGCCGATATTATCATGGTCCGGCGTATGACGATGGAATTGGCGGTTGATGTGGCACGTGCCGCCGTACAGTCCTGCCGGGACGCGGGTTATCAGGCCTCTGCGGTGGTTGTCGACAGGGTCGGAATTGTTCAGGCAGTCATGCGCGATACACTGGCCAACAGGTTTACCCTGCAGGCGGCTGAAGACAAGGCCAATGCGGTGATTCTATCAGGCGTAGATTCGTCTGAATTTCGTCTCAATCGCCAGGATATTCGTCCCGAAATCAATCAAATCGAAGGTGTGTTGATGATGGATGGCGGCGTTGCTATCCGGGCCGCCGGTTCGATCATCGGCGCCGTTGGGGTCAGTGGCGCTCCGGGCGGCGACAAGGATGAAATTTGTGCCCGGGCAGGGGTGGACGAGGTTCAGGACCGTCTCGACTTTGCTGATTGATAAAGCTTGAAATTAGGCTCTTGCTTATATGACTATAAAACCCTAGAACCCCCTGATACGGGGCGTAGCGCAGTCTGGTAGCGCATCCGGTTTGGGACCGGAAGGTCGGAGGTTCAAATCCTCTCGCCCCGACCACTCTCAATTGGCTCTTCCTATGGCGCAGAATTGTTGTATTCTTTTGTGCAGGTTATCCCCTATGGAGAAATTCCGATGAGCCAGGTCCGCATCTATCAACCGACCAAGAACGCCATGCAGTCAGGTCGTGCCAAATTGGGTGGCTGGGTGCTTGAACATGAACCCGGTGCGGCCAAACGGGCAGATCCGTTGATGGGCTGGATTGGCTCTGACGATGATACCAAGGGGCAGGTTTGCCTGCGCTTTGAAACCCGCGATGAAGCGGTCGCCTTCGCCAAAATAAATGACCTGGATTACAGCGTTACCGAACCCAAAGTCAGGCGGGTTAAACCGAAAGACTACTCGGCCAATTTCGCTTACGACCGCATCAGATAAAGCGGTCCAAAAGGCCCCGTAGCTCAACCGGATAGAGCGCGAGATTTCTAATCTTGAGGTTGCAGGTTCGAGTCCTGCCGGGGTCACCATCTCCTCAAGCTTAAGTCTAAAAAAGACATAATTTTCAATCTTTTTTTGGGGGGTAGAGAAAACATGAGAATTTATAATAAGTTAGACCGATGCCTGTTGATGGCATCTTTTTCTGCAATTATTTTCAGCAGCTTATTCACGGGCGATTTGGCGCGGGCCGAAGAGATGCCTCTGGCCGATCTGCACTTCCACCCGGACTCCAGCAGTTCACCGGGTAAAATGCTGAAGGAACAGGACCAAAGCGGCGTTAAGTGGGCAGGGTTGGGCGTCAAAGGTGCAAACGCCGATAGCAGGGGGACTGAAGCTGACTTTTCGGCAGCGTTTGGCAACCGGCTGATCTTGTTTGGCGGGCAGTCGGAACTGAACCTGATTTTCAAGAAGGGCGGATTGAAGGCTGCTGAATCCGCAACAACGCCAGAATTTAAAAAATTGATGGCACGTTTGGAAGAGGACCTGAAGTCAAAAAGAATTAAGGGTATTGGCGAGATTTTCGTCAACAACAAGACGAGTTCCCAAACCGGATGGATGAAGCGCAGGATGAAAACCGACGCTGCCTCAATGCGTGCAATTTTTGCGCTGGCGGCAAAGTACAAGGCCTTCGTCGGCATCCATATGGAGTGGAAATCAGATTCAGTCAAACAACTGGAAACAGTCTTGAAGGCCTCGCCGGGTATGAAGCTCCTTATTAATCATTGCGGCAGCGAAAACAAAGCCTCGCAGATGCGACCGTTCCTGAAGAAATACCCAAACGCCTATTGTGAACTTTCTTTTCGCTATCCACCGGTCATGCCAAAGAAGGCAAAAAGAAGAATTATCTTCACCGAAAGTTCTTTCGACAAAGATTGGAAGAGTTTGATAGAAGATTTTCCTGATCGCTTCATGATTGGAACCGACGCTCACAATTCCAAACAGTACACTGATTCGATCAAAACGGTACGCAAGGGCTTGCTGAAAAAACTAACACCCAAAACCGCCAAAATGGTCGCCTATGGCAATGCACAGAAACTCTTTGATCTTAAATAGGGCAAAGGGTCAGTTAACGGATCAAACCTGATGCGCGCTGATCTCGTTTAACTGCCTGTAAAGGGACTTCCGGGTTCACCATCTTCTCAAGCCCATGGACCTGAGAAGATGGCGCGCGGTTGGTCAGGTTATCACGACCACTTTTATTTCAGGCCGGGTGTTGTTGACGATTTCCATAACCTTGCTGCGGTTTTTCATCTGCATGACGCGGATACTTTCAAGCATTTTCTCGAATTCCGCAGGGGATTTGCGAGCACTCGTGTTGGTGGTGCGGATTTCGTCCATGATTCGGCTGCGTTGCTCAGCCTGGTTGGAATGAATTTTCTCGATCATGGCTTTAAATTCTGCCGGGAATTGGGCGTTTGATGCACTGGCGATGCCGCCGGTTGCGGTTGCGGCGGCGACGGTCAGGGCCATGGCGAGAGCTTTATATTTAATCATTTTTCCAGTCTCCAGTTATCGTTTCAGTTGGGGGGTGTGTTCGATGACGTGGAGAATGGCAAAGTCGTGCTGAATGAATACTGAAGGGCGCATTCATATTCGCTTCAGGCCCGGTTCATGTGGCGTTCAGGGATTTATTTATACAGCGTGTCGGGATCGACTTCAGGCTCTGCGATAACCGTCACTTCGCCATCGCGGATGGCATTGAAGAAGCAGTTGCGCCTTCCGGTGTGACAGGCGACGCCTTTTTGTTCAACCAGCACCAGCAGGGTATCGGCGTCGCAATCCCAGCGCAGTTCCTTCAGGGTCTGTTCCTGACCCGAACTTTCACCCTTGCGCCACAGCTTTGCCCGTGAGCGCGAATAGTAACAGACACGCCCGGTGTCCAGGGTTTCGGCAACGGACTCGCTGTTCATCCAGGCCATCATCAAAATCTCGCCCGTATCATGCTGTTGGGCGATGGCCGGGATCAGGCCGTCGTCATTGAATTTCAGTTGGGATAGCAAGGCTTGGCTGTTCATGACGCTCGTGTTCCTTGGGGTTCCTTCAAACAGGGCAATTCCGGGTTGTTCGTCAACCGTTTCATAAAATCGCATTATATACTATGATTGTTCAGCGAGCACGCAAGCTTAAGGGAGCCGCAGTTAAATGGTGGCACAGGAAAAAAGCGAGAATAAGCGGGAACACGATAGGGTCTCTGACCCCTCTATTCGCCTGAAAATCGGCGCTAAAATCTACCATTCCATCAACTGGAGCTTGGGTGGCATTTTGATTGACGGGTATGAAGGTGGCTTGAGCTCGGGTTCGCTGTTGTCGATAACCGAGATTGGCCTCAGTCGTGGCGTCATGACGCCGGTTAAAGTTCAGGCGCGGGTTATTCGTGCCGATGATGAATTTTCCATTCTTGCCGTACAGATGCTGGAAATTGATCAGTCGGCTTATGCCATTTTGCAAAAACTGCTGGTTAAAAAAATGCAGATCATGAAGGCGCGGCCACAACCAGGCTGAACGGTTTCTATTGAAGGCAGGACGCCACGGCGTCGATATTTGTTTCCATCATTTTAAAGTACAATGTCGGTCCCGGTTTGTAGGCTGCGCCCAAAGGGTCGAGCTCGAACACCCGCATCTTTTTGTGGTCCTCAAGTATGCTGGAGAGCAGGGGGGATTTGAATTGCGGTTCTCGAAACAGGCAACGCGCACCACTTTCACCAATCAGGCGGCGTATCGTGCTGACCTGTTTCGCCCCCGCCGGTCGTTCCGGACTGAGGGCGACAGCGCCAGCAATACTCAATCCAAAGGATCTGGCGAAATGGCTCCAGGCGTCATGGAAGACAAGAAACGGTTCTTTGGCGATGGCAGAAAGTTTGCCCATCCCATATGCCTGCAATGCCCGTAAACGATCTGTAAGGGCATTTGCATTGCTTTTGTAGCTGTCGGTATTTGCGGGATCGGTTTTTATAAGGGCCAAGGCGATTTTACTGACCATGGAAATCGCCAGCTTTGGTGATAACCATAAATGCGGATCGCCGGACTTTACTTCAATCAGGGTGATGACTTTCGAGCGTGAAGAAAGGGCGCCAATCGGCTTTTGCAAAAACAATTCCATGTCTGGTCCCATCCAGATGACAACGTCAGCACGGCTTAAGGCGCGGGCATCTGATGGCTTCAGGCTGTAGCTGTGGGGGGAGCGGCTTCCTTTGACAATCAATGAAGGCTCGCCGACACCGTCCATAACAGCGGCAACCAGTGAATGGACCGGCTTGATGGAAACCGCGACCGAAAGCCCAGCCTCGGCGGGACTGGTCAGTAACAGGCAGATCAGAGCGAAAAGGATTGTCTTCGTGTGACGCATTACATTATGTTATATTATAACGTTTTCGTGTCAAGCTAGCCAGTTTAGGGATTTGCGCTGTGTTTAATCAAAGCGGCCATAATCACGGTCATTGTGTAGAGACGGCCATGCAATCGGCTGTCGATTTGTGTAACCAGCGCGGTGCCCGCTTAACGACGTTGCGCCGCAGGGTGTTGGAATTGATCTGGAAAAGTCATAAGCCGGTGGGCGCCTATGAGTTGCTCGATATTTTAAAAACCGAACGTCGCAACGCCCAACCGCCAACGGTTTACCGGGCCCTTGATTTTCTGCTTGAGTTGGGGTTGGTTCACCGTATTGAAAGTCTGAATGCGTTCATCGGTTGTTGTGCGCCTGATACCACGCATTCATCGCAGTTCCTGATTTGCAGGGACTGTGGTGCGGCGGCTGAAATCTCCGATAACCGCCTTGATAAGGCGATCGAAGGATTGGCCGACGAGGCCGGTTTTTCTGTCCTTCACCGTATCATCGAAGTGGCGGGGCATTGCCCCAATTGTCGTGTGCCCGGTCATGAGTGAGGCATTAATAGAAGCCCGCGGCATTGATGTGTCGTTTTCCGGAAGACAGGTTCTTAAAGACGGTGAAGCCAGGGTCGGGGTTGGCGAAATCGTCACCCTGATTGGCCCCAACGGAGCAGGAAAAACGACCATGGCCCGGGTCATGCTGGGCTTGCTTACCGCAAATAAGGGCGATGTTATCCGCCGTGCGGATTTGCGGATCGGATACATGCCGCAACGCCTGAATATTGATCCGGCACTGCCAATCAGCGTCAAACGATTCCTGTCCCTGGGGCTTTCCCGCCGCGATGTGGGGCATGGATTGCGTCAAGGTGTGCTTAAAGAGACAGGTGTTGATCATGTTGCCGACAGCCCGATCCAGAATATATCCGGCGGTGAGATGCAACGGGTTTTGTTGGCTCGCGCCTTGCTCCGCAATCCGGATTTGCTGGTTTTGGACGAGCCGGTTCAAGGCGTTGATTTGAGCGGCCAGGCCGAACTGTACGCCCTGATCAGGGGGATCAGGGATCATAGAGGCTGCGGGGTGCTGATGGTGTCTCACGACCTGCATATGGTGATGGCGGCGACTGATCATGTCATTTGCCTGAACCAGCATGTCTGTTGCGCCGGTCATCCCGAGACGGTTTCCCGGCATCCGGAATTCGTTGCCTTGTTTGGTGAAACGGTGGCAGCCGAGCTGAGCATCTATCACCATGACCATGATCACGAACATGACGTCCACGGCAACGTCATATCCAGTCATGACCATCCTCATGAGCATGAGCACGATCATGGATGATTTTCTGATCCGGGCCCTGCTTGCCGGTTGCGCCGTCGCCATCGTTGCCGGTCCCCTTGGCGCTTTCGTTGTCTGGCGGCGGATGGCTTATTTTGGCGCGACCTTATCCCACGCTTCCCTGCTGGGTATTGCTCTTGGACTGTTGTTGGGGGTTGAGACAACCCTGGGCGTGCTTGCCGTCTGTATCGTCGTTGCTTTGTTGATGGGGCTGCGCCACCGCTCCATGCGGACAGAGATGCTTAGCGAGGATACGGTGCTGGGTATTCTCGCCCACGGAACTTTGGCGCTGGGGCTTGTCGCCATTGCTTTCCTTGGGGATGTCCGCTTCGACCTTAACGCCTATCTGTTTGGTGATATTCTGGCGGTGACGAGGGACGATTTGTACGGTCTGTATCTTGGCGGGGTCGTGGTCGGGACTGTTCTGGCGTTTATTTGGCGACCCTTGTTATCGGCAACTGTCGATGAAGAACTTGCCATTGTTGAAGGCGCCCCGGTTCATACCCACCGTCTTGTTTATATGCTTGTTCTGGCAGGCGTCGTTGCCCTGGCCATGAAGGTCGTGGGCATACTGCTGGTGACGTCGCTTTTGATCATTCCCGCCGCTGCGGCCCGTCAACTTTCGACAACGCCCGAGCAGATGGCGGGGCTTGCCGCCATCTGCGGGTGTTTATCCGTTGCCGGTGGCCTTTGGGGTTCGGCGACATATGATACGCCTTCTGGCCCGTCCATCGTCGTCGCCGCCCTAATCTTGTTCATCGTCTTTCGACTATTCAGGCGTTTAGCCTGACAAAACCCGCTTCAAGGTCGGCAATCAGGTCTTCTGGCGCTTCCAGTCCCGCGTGGATGCGGATGAGTTGTCCAGACGCCCATGGCAGTGCAGATCTGGGCGGTGTGGTGCCGTAGGGAACGATCAGGCTTTCAAATCCGCCCCAGCTGTAGCCCATGGCGAACAGTTCCATGTCATCGAGCATGGCGGCGACGTGAGTCTTGGTGAATTCCTCCTTAAGAACAAAACCGAACAGGCCGCTTGAGCCGGTGAAATCCCGTTTCCAGTTTTCATGACCGGGGCAGGAAGGCAAGGCAGGGTGCAGGACATGATCGACCTCGGGGCGCTGATCAAGCCAGTTCGCCAGTTTCAAGCCGGTTTCCTGGTGAATGGGCAAGCGAGCGTTGATTGTCCGAATACCGCGAAGGGCGAGGAAACAATCATCGGGGGCGGCACCGTAACCCAATTCACAGGCGGCATCCTTGATTTTGATAAAATCCTCATCGTTCATGGCGATGGAGCCCATCATAAGATCGGAATGGCCACCGATATACTTCGTCACGGCCTGTACCGATACGTCGACACCCATATCGGGGGCGCTAAGATAGACGCCGCCGCTCCAGGTGTTGTCGAGAATGACTTTGGCCCCGCCGTCATGGGCGGCCTGGCAAATTGCCGGAAGGTCCTGTACCTCGAAAGTCAGTGAGCCCGGCGCTTCGGTGAAGACAACTTTTGTTTCCGGTCGCATCAGTTCACTGATACCGGCCCCGATCATCGGGTCGTAATAGGTCGTCTCGATGCCAAAGCGTTTGAGCATACTGTCGCAAAAGCGTCTTGTTGGCCGGTAGGTGCTGTCGACCATCAGTAAATGATCACCATTACCCAGGAAAGCCAGCAGGGCGGCGCAAATGGCGGCCAACCCGGAAGGTACAGCGATGGCTTGATCATAGCCTTCAAGTTCAGCGATTGCTTCTTCCAGGGCTTTACTGGTCGGCGTCGCCGTAAGGCCGTATGTATAGCCCTCGTAACGGTTTGCCGCCCCTTTGTACAGGGCTTCAACAGTCGGGAAAAGGATCGTCGAGGCATGATAAACGGGTGGGTTGACGATGCCGAAATTAGCCTCCGGATCGCGACCCGCAGTCAGAATTCTTGTTTGCTTTTTCATGTTTTTTTGCAGCTTTCTTAAGGGTGTTATTCGTTGGCTGGGATCATGCATATTTTCTTAAGGGGATGCCAGTCACGAATGGATATATACGACCTTTGTCATAAAATGAAAATTGCGGGTAGGTAAAAAAAATGCCAAACCCACCCCTTAGCGCTTGAGACTGTTGAGACTTTCATGCTACGGACTTAAAGCTTCTTTGTTTCGATACATTCACTTTTACTCATGTGTGAGCTGAAATCAGTGACTGTGAGGGATGTATCGTTAGAGGTTAAAAATTATAAATCCACCAGGGAGAGTACTAATGAAGAAATCCGTTAAATTTTTATCCGTTCTTGCGACTGCTGCTTTAGTCAGCTCAGCCGCCAGTGCGGGTACGCTTGATGATGTTAAGACAAAAGGCTTCGTCCAATGTGGTGTGAGTCAGGGTCTTCCCGGCTTCTCCAACCCGGATGCAAGTGGTAACTGGACTGGCCTCGACGTCGATGTATGTCGTGCTGTCGCCGCAGCCGTTCTGGGCGACGCCAAGAAGGTCAAGTTCTCACCGTTGTCGGCCAAGGAACGTTTTACCGCTCTGCAGTCTGGCGAAGTCGATGTGCTGTCCCGTAACACTACTTGGACGGCAACACGTGACACCGCCCTGGGCCTGAACTTCGCTGGCGTCAACTACTACGATGGTCAGGGCTTCATGGTTCGTAAATCCCTCGGCGTTAAAAGTGCTATGGAACTTGCCGGTGCCGCTGTTTGCACCAACCTTGGCACCACGACCGAATTGAACGTTGCTGACTTCTTCCGTGCCAATAACATGGATTACAAGCTGGTTGCGTTTGAAAAAGCTGACGAAGTTGTCGCCGCATACGACGCTGGTCGTTGCGACGTATACACCACTGACCAATCCGGTCTTGCTGCACAGCGTATCAAGCTGGGTTCCCCGGATGACCATATGGTTCTGCCGGAAGTTATTTCCAAAGAACCTCTTGGTCCTGTTGTCCGTCATGGTGATGACCAGTGGCTCGATGTCGTTAAATGGACCCTGTTTGCAATGCAGGAAGCCGAAGAAATGGGCATCGATTCCGGTAATGCCGACGCTATGAAGTCCAGCGATAACCCGGGCATCAAGCGTTTGATGGGCACCGAAGGTGATGTCGGTAAGAACCTCGGCCTCAGCGCCGATTGGGCTTACAACATTGTCAAACAGGTCGGAAACTATGGCCAGAGCTTTGAAGCTCATGTTGGCCCTAACACCACGTTGCAGCTGCCCCGCGGTGTTAACAACCTGTGGAACAATGGCGGGTTGATTTACCCGATGCCGGCACGCTAATCCGGTAAGCTAAAAAGGTATGTGCCCGGCCCAAAAGGTCGGGCACATGTCCTTTTATTCCAAAATAATTCTATCCACTAAGTCGGGGGAGGCTTTTCGTGGCTGAGGAAATTCTAGAGACTCAAAAACCGGCAAAACCGCCATTTTATAATGATCCTGTTTACAGGGCCATTTTTTTCCAGGTTGTGGTATTGGGCGGTGTTTTATTTCTAGGGTACACCCTGGTTTCCAATACCCTTCACAACCTTGAACGTCAGGGCATCGCCTCGGGCTTCGATTTCATGGGCACGACGGCCGGGTTCTCTATTTTGATGAGCCTGATTGAATATACTGAATCTGACAGTTACTTCCGCGCCTTCCTGGTCTCGCTATTAAATACCTTGCTGGTTGCCGCCCTGGGCGTCTTCTTTGCGACCATTCTGGGCTTCCTTATTGGTATTGCGCGCCTGTCCAGCAACTGGCTGATCTCAAGGATTGCCACCGTTTATATCGAAACCCTGCGCAATATCCCCTTGTTGCTGCAAATTTTCTTCTGGTATTTCGGTGTTCTGCGTAATCTACCATCGCCAAAACAGAGCGTTAATTTTCTGGATATGTTTTTTCTTAACAATCGTGGCCTTTATTCCCCAAATCCGATTCCAGAGGAAGGTTTCGCAGGGATCATGTGGTCGGTCCTTGCCGCTTTTGTAATCATCTTTTATATGGCCCGTTGGGCCCACAAACGCCAGGAAGCAACCGGTCAGCAGTTCCATACGGTCTACTATTCAATAGGTATTCTGATTGCTTTGCCTTTGATTGCCACCATCATTACCGGTTTTCCCATGCATTGGGATTATCCATCGTTACAGGGCTTCAACTTCAAGGGCGGATTGAGTCTTATTCCGGAACTGGTTTCCCTGACGCTGGCCTTGTCGCTGTATACGGCGTCGTTCATCGCTGAAATCGTCCGCGCCGGTATCATGGCAGTCAGCCATGGGCAGACAGAAGCGTCCTACGCACTGGGTCTTAAAGCCGGACCGACGCTGCGTTTTGTGGTTATTCCACAGGCCCTGCGCGTTATCATCCCGCCGCTGACCTCGCAATACCTGAACCTGACTAAGAACTCGTCCCTGGCCGCCGCCATCGCTTATCCGGACATGGTGCTGGTGTTTGCCGGTACGGTGTTGATGCAAACCGGTCAGGCGGTTGAGGTGCTTTCGATCACCATGGGCGTTTATCTGACGATCAGCTTGCTGATTTCAGCGTTTATGAACTGGTATAATAATAAAATGGCATTGGTGGAGCGCTGATCATGACTGACCGAAAATCCACCACCCATGATTTAGGCGACCATCCTGATTGGGCCCCCCCGGCCAGCACCGTTGGTGCCGTTGGCTGGATAAGGTCAAATCTTTTATCTTCACCGCTCAACATCATTTTGACGCTTATTTCCTTTTGGCTGATCTACATCACAGTGCCGCCGATCATCAGTTGGGCCTTCATTGATGCGATTTGGAGTGGTGATTCCGCCAAATCCTGTCGTAATGAACAAGGCGGCCCCCTGCCTGTGGCGTGCTGGATTTATATCGACCACTGGTTTAATTTCCTGATGTACGGCCTGTATCCGAAAGCCGAACAATGGCGCATCAACTCGGCTTATGTCTTGTTGATTGCCGGTATGATCCCGTTGTTCGTTCCCGGCTTTAAGTACAAGGGCTGGGTTTCCGTATTCCTGTTGTTCGTCTTTCCGGTCATCGCCTACTTCCTGTTCGCGGGTGGTTCCTTTAGCTTGCCGGATGTTGAAACACCGCTATGGGGCGGTTTGTTCCTGACCCTTGTCATTGCCATTACCGGTATTGTCGCATCCTTACCCATCGGTATCGTTCTGGCCCTTGGACGACAATCAGACATGCCCATCGTCAAGGCCCTTTGTGTCGCCTTCATTGAATTCTGGCGCGGTGTGCCTTTGATTACAGTGTTGTTTATGTCGTCGGTGATGTTCCCGCTGTTCATGCCCGAAGGAATGACTTTTGATAAATTGATCCGAGCTCTTGTCGGTGTCGCGCTGTTCTCTGCCGCCTACATGGCCGAGGTTGTTCGTGGCGGCTTGCAGGCGATTCCCAAGGGGCAGACAGAAGCTGCGGGCGCACTTGGTCTCAGCTATTGGAAAACCATGGGCCTGATTATCCTGCCGCAAGCCCTGAAGATGGTTATTCCCGGTATTGTCAACACTTTCATCGGACTCTTCAAGGACACCACCTTGGTGCTGATTATCGGCCTGTTTGATTTCCTGGGTGTAATCCAGGCGACCTTCACCAATCCTGAATGGGGTGGCTTCCATACAACGGGTTATGTGTTTGCAGCATTTATTTACTGGTGTTTCTGTTTCTCGATGTCGCGCTACAGCATGCATCTGGAAAAGAAACTTCACACCGGCCATTAATATTCGGAAGTAGACGGAGAAAATTATGTCTGAGATAGAGATTCAACAACCGACCAAGGAAATGATCGTTTCCGACGATGTTATGATCCATATGAACGCGGTTCATAAATGGTACGGTGAATTCCATGTCCTCAAGGACATCAACCTGAAGGTTAACAAGGGTGAAAGAATCGTTGTTTGCGGTCCTTCCGGTTCCGGTAAATCAACGATGATCCGTTGCCTGAACCGCCTGGAAGAGCACCAGCAGGGACAAATTATCGTCGAAGGCACAGAGCTGACAGGTGACTTGAAGCATATCGAGCAAATCCGCCGTGAAGTCGGCATGGTGTTCCAGCACTTCAACCTGTTCCCGCATTTGTCCATTCTTGACAATCTCACCCTGGCGCCCATCTGGGTGCGCAAGATGCCGAAGGCCGAAGCCGAAGACATTGCCATGAAGTATCTGGAACGGGTTAAAATTCCCGAGCAGGCTGCCAAGTACCCGGGCCAGCTTTCGGGTGGTCAGCAGCAGCGGGTCGCCATTGCCCGTTCGCTGTGCATGAGCCCCAAGATCATGCTGTTTGATGAGCCGACATCCGCCCTTGATCCGGAAATGATCAAGGAAGTGCTCGACGTGATGGTCGAACTGGCCCAGGAAGGCATGACCATGATCGTGGTGACCCACGAAATGGGCTTTGCCAAAACCGTCGCCAACCGGGTCATTTTTATGGATGAGGGTCAGATTATTGAAGAGAATGAGCCTAATGAGTTCTTCGATAATCCGCAGAACGACCGCACCAAGCTGTTCTTAAGCCAGATTTTGCATTAGGAATTGATGATGACGAAAAGTCTAAGAGAACGGGCTGAATCTGCGACCAGGGAAGTGAATTCCATCATTGGGGTGTCGGCTGACGATCACTCCAAGGAGGTTGCGGACGCTATTGAGCAGACCATCATCAATGCCCTGCTGGAAGAGCGTCATCGCTGTGCCGATGTTGCTCTTAAATGCTGTGAGGATGATCAGGACAAGGCGCACCAGATTTCAGAAGAAATCCGCCGTGTAAATACGGCGCTGATGGCTAACCTGTCAGCCCTGCGCTAGTGTGATGGTTCTAATATCCGGCGCACTAAGAGCGCCGGATATTAGAACCATCACACGCGATTCAATAAATTAGTGGCCTGCTTAACCCAGCAATTAATGAAATTAATTAGAGCCTCCTCAGAAAGCGACGTCCAATAGAGTTTGTTGATTTGGCTTTGTCATCGGAGCCGTGATGGGTTCTTTTGGAAGGCGTATTTTTTCCATTAAGGCGGTCATCAGGCGGCGATAAAGGCGTTTTGTCAC
>JABJHA010000017.1 GCA_018662005.1 Rhodospirillaceae bacterium
GATATGGACGCCATGGGCGCGGTTCGCCTGAAAGATGTCGATGAAGCCCAGGCGGTCGTTGTGCAAAGCGCGAAAGCCCTGGCTGACGCTGGTGAAATCGTCATCTCCAGCGGTTCCGAAGAAGACGAGTTGGTGTATTAACATGGAAACTGCGGAAAAATTCATGTTTGACGTTTCTTTCGACAATGAGCCCGAAGTGCCATTGGAGTTGGAAGTTGCACCGGATATGCCCGTTGAAGAAGTGGAAGAAGAGATCATTGTCCCCACATTCAGCGAGGAAGAACTTGAGCTCGCCCGACAGCAGGCTTTTGAAGATGGCAAGCAAGAGGTGTTGGCGGCGACCGAAGAGACGCTGACCAAACAAATCAGTGAAACCCTTGCCCTGATTGATCAAAAGTTGGCGGTCGCCTTTCAGGCACAGGAAGCGGCCAATGAAGTGATGGGCCGCAGCGCCCTTTCGGTGGCAAAAGGTATTTGCGCCAAGATGCTGCCTGCGCTGGCAGAAAAACACGCCTTTGATGAAGTAGAGCGGGTGATCGAAGGCGTTTTCGCCAAACTCCTTGAACAACCGGCAACAACGATCAGCGTACATTCGTCGCTAAAAGATGAGATAGAACAGCGTATAAAAGAACTGTCCACAGGCAAGGGCTACGAAGGTAAAATTATTTTAAACGCCGATGATTCCATGGAAACAAACGATTGTAAGGTTGAATGGTCCAACGGCGGCAGTGAGCGGGATTCCAAGTCTATCTGGCATGACATTTCAGAAATTATTGAACGAAATCTCGGCACCGACCCCAGACAATGGAATGAACCGGGGGATGAACCGGACGAAAATGCCGATAGCCCTGCTGCGATACAGGAAACTCAAACCCAAGCGGACAGTGAAACCGCACCGACAGAGCCACAAGAGGCTCCAGAAGAAACCCTTTCAAATGAATTGCAACAACCCAATACTGATGACTGACGAGTAATGTCAGGAGGAACCCATGGCTGACGAAAAAGACTTAGAACTATCCGACCTTGAATCCGATGAGGAAGTTGCTGCTGAAGGAGAGGCTCCACCACCTGCCCCGGCAGCATCTGTTCCGGATATTCCCGACCTGCCCGAAAGCTCGCAGGACCTGGAGGCCGTTTACGACATTCCCGTACAGGTTTCTGCGGTTCTGGGAAAAACCACCATGCAAGTCAACCAGCTGCTGAAGCTGGGTCGCGGGGCCGTTGTTGAACTTGACAGGAAAGTCGGTGAAGCCATCGATATTTACGTCAACAACCGGCTCGTTGCCCGTGGAGAAGTCGTCGTCGTCGAAGACCGCCTTGGTGTGACGATGACGGAAATCATCAAAACGGAACGTTCTTAAAGGATTCGCTCAATGGCAAATGACGGCGGAAACATAAAAGTCGGTAAAACCCGCTCTTCGATGGATGTGGCCACCATCGTTGGCTTGTTATCGGGCTTCGGCCTGGTTGCGGCGGCTATTTTCCTTGGCGGCGACCCGGCTTCGTTCGTCAACCCGCCAGCCATTTTAATTGTTATTGGCGGAACCCTTGCGATCACCACCATGTGCTTCACCATTTCCGATATGGCGCGCACATTGAAAGTCATCGGCAAGACTTTCTTCTATACATCGCGGGATCCTTCCGACGCCGCCACCCAGGTCCTGCAAATTGCCGAACTTGCGCGTAGGCAAGGCGTCCTTTCCTTGCAAAATGTCCTCGATTCCTTACGGGAGGAGCCTTTCTTACACAAGGGCATGTTAATGGTTGTTGATGGCACCCCCGGCGAAGAGGTCGAAGCCATCATGCGCCGGGATCTTAACGCTACCATGTTACGCCATCACAAAGGCGCCAATATCCTGCGCAAGGCGGCGGAATTCGCCCCGGCCATGGGCCTGATTGGCACCCTGATCGGCCTTGTCCAGATGCTTGGCAACCTTGATGACCCTTCGACCATTGGACCGGCCATGGCCGTCGCCCTGCTAACCACTTTTTACGGCGCTGTACTGGCCAATATGGTGTTTTCGCCGATGGCTTCAAAACTGGAGCGCAATTCGACAGAAGAAGCAATGGTCAACACGGTTTACATGATGGGGGCGGCCTCTATCGGCAGACAGGAAAATCCGCGACGGCTGGAAATGCTGCTTAACAGCATCCTGCCACCCTCAAAACGCGTTCAATACTTTGACTAACGGAAATACAGAACGATGCGATTACTCATAATTGGAACACTTGACGGGCAGATCGGCGGTGCCAGCCGCATCGCCATTGATCGTGGCGCCCAGGTCACCCAGGCTGATGACATCAACATCGGTCTGGAAACCCTCAGGGCCGGGAACGGCGCCGACCTTGTGATGATCGACGTCAATCTGGATGTTGGATCGCTGATTGCAAGCCTGAACGACGAACGCATTATCGTCCCTGTTGTCGCTTGCGGCATCGGCAATGACACCCAGGCTGCCGTTCGCGCCATCAAGGCAGGGGCCAAGGAATTCATCCCCCTACCCCCCGACACCGATCTGATCGCCGCTGTTCTTTCGGCCGTTACCGAAGAAAGCCATGCGATCATTTATCAAGACCCTGCAATGATCGAATTATTGCGGCTGGCCGATCAGGTCGCGCCCAGCAATGCCAGCATTCTGGTCACCGGCGAATCCGGCACCGGCAAAGAACTGATCGCCCGTCACCTGCATAACAAAAGCCCACGCGCCAAGGCTCGGTTTGTTGCCGTAAACTGCGCGGCGATCCCTGAAAATCTGCTCGAATCAGAACTGTTCGGGTACGAAAAAGGCGCGTTTACCGGGGCTGTATCGCGGCGCATTGGCAAGTTCGAGGAAGCCAGCGGCGGTACACTTTTACTCGATGAAATCACCGAAATGGACCCCCGGCTGCAAGCCAAGTTGCTGCGTGTCCTTCAGGAACGTGAAATTGACCGGATTGGCGGTTCCAAGCCCATTGAAGTCGATGTCCGCATTGTCGCCACCTCGAATCGCGACATTGCGGACGCTGTCGCCCAGGGAACTTTCCGTGAAGACCTGTATTTCAGACTGAACGTGGTAAACCTGTTACTGCCGCCTTTGCGAGACAGGCCAAAGGATATTGAATACCTGGCCAAACATTTCATCGAAAAGTACGCCGAAGCCAATGCCATGGAGGCACTGCCACTGGCCAGTGCGACAAAAGACCTGCTCAATACCCATAGCTGGTCAGGAAACGTTCGCGAGTTGGAAAACACCATGCACCGCGCCGTACTGCTGGCAAGTGGAACGGAAATTGGCCCCGAAGCTGTCATGCTCGGTGGGCGAGCGACGGCAGGCGCCCAGGATGGTAGCAACGAGGCAAAAGGTGGCGACATGGTCGGCCGCACGGTCGCGGCGGTTGAACGCGACCTGATCATCGATACCTTGCAGCACTGTCTGGGTAATCGCACACATGCCGCCAATATTCTTGGCATCTCCATTCGCACATTGCGAAACAAGTTAAAATTGTACAACGAGCAGGGCTTCCAGGTGCCGACACCTGGCGAAGCTGATCGTCCCTCCGTTTAATGCCAAGGATTAAAAAACGGTAATGGCCGACACTCCAGAAACAACCACAGTTGGGGAAGCAAAGCCTGAAGCAGGCACCCCGGAGCTTGGCCTGAATCTGATCGAAATCATTCAATTTTTCGGCAAGCGTTCGGACTTGATGCTGGCTTTTGGCGTGATCACGATCCTTGTTGTCCTAATCCTGCCACTACC
Source organism: Rhodospirillaceae bacterium (assembly GCA_018662005.1). Lineage (NCBI taxonomy): Bacteria > Pseudomonadati > Pseudomonadota > Alphaproteobacteria > Rhodospirillales > Rhodospirillaceae > Rhodospirillaceae bacterium. The sequence continues at coordinate 3,738 of JABJHA010000017.1, forward strand.
CACATGGATGATGGATTTGGGGCTGGCGTTTTCCATCACTTTCTCCGTGCTTATTTTGATGACCGCGTTGTTCTCTGAAAAATCGTTGGAATTCAATGCATTCCCGACAATTCTGCTGCTCGCTACGATGACCCGGCTATCACTTAATTTGGCCTCGACACGGTTGATTCTGGCCGATGGACACCTCGGAACCGGTGCCGCAGGAAAGGTTATCGAAGCCTTTGGCGGTTTTGTCATGAGCGGTAATTTCGTTATTGGCATCATTGTTTTTGCGATCCTGGTGATCGTCAACTTTATCGTCATCACCAAGGGTTCGGGCCGTATCGCCGAAGTTTCCGCCCGCTTCACCCTGGACGCCATGCCCGGCAAGCAAATGGCCATTGATGCCGACTTGTCGACCGGGCTTATCGATGAAGAAACCGCCCGCGCCCGGCGCAAGGAACTTGAAGATGAAAGCACCTTCTTCGGGTCCATGGACGGTGCCTCAAAATTCGTCCGTGGTGATGCTATTGCCGGCCTGTTGATCACCTTTATCAACGTCATCGCCGGGATGATCATCGGCGTCGCCCAGAAAGACCTGAGCTTCGGCCAGGCTGCGGAGTTCTATACCCGGCTGACCGTCGGCGATGGCCTTGTAACCCAAATTCCGGCTCTCATCGTTTCAACCTCCGCTGGCCTGATGGTGACCAAGGCCGGTGTTCGTGGATCAACAGAAAAAGCCCTGTTCAGCCAGCTTGGCGGACATCCCAAGGCAATGGGCGTAAGCTCCCTGCTGCTTGTCATTATGGCTATGCTCCCGGGCATTCCGGCAACGCCTTTCCTTGTTCTTGGCAGCGGCACGGCGCTCATGGCGTTTTTTGTCAATCGCAGTCAGGAACATGTCAAAAAGGAAGTGTCCCTCAAACTGGAAGAGGAGGAACTTGAGCCTTCGGCCCTTGAGGATGAGCCGATCTCATCTGCTCTCAGGATTGATTATTTGCGTCTCGAACTTGGTTACGGGCTGCTATCGCTGATCAACAACCCAGCCGAAGGACAACGCCTGACGGACCAGATCAAGGCCTTACGCCGTCAAATGGCATCCGATATCGGCTTTGTCATGCCCTCGGTTCGTATTCAGGACAACATGCAATTATCGGCTAATGCCTATGTTGTCAGGCTCAAGGAAATCGAAGCCGGTGAAGGTGACCTGCGTCCCAACATGCTTCTGGTCATGGATCCGCGAGGCGAGGAGATTACCCTGCCTGGCGAGAAAACCGTCGAGCCGACCTTCGGCCTTCCGGCCATGTGGATTGACGAAACCAACCGTGAAGAAGCCCTGTTCAGGGGTTACACAGTTGTTGATCCGGCAACCGTCATCACCACCCACCTGACCGAAGTCATCAAGGACAATATGGCCGAACTGTTGTCCTACGCTGAAACACAAAAACTGATAGACGAACTGGACAAGGAGCATCAGAAACTGATCGCCGACATGATACCGGCACAGATTTCCCTGGGCAGCGTCCAACGGGTGCTGCAAAACCTGTTGGCCGAACGGGTTTCCATACGCGATCTGCCGACAATCCTCGAAGGTGTTTCCGAAGCGTGCGGGCAAACCCGCAATATCACCATGATTACCGAACATGTGCGTGCCCGACTGGCCCGTCAGATTAGTTCCATGAACACCAATGACAACGGCGTCATCACCATGATGACCCTGACTCCGGAATGGGAGCAGGCATTCGCCGAATCCATTGTTGGCACCGGCGAGGACAGGCAATTGTCGATGCCGCCGAGCCGCCTGCAGGAATTCATCACCGCCCTGCGCACCGCCTTCGAGCGGCAAGCCATGATGGGTGAAACACCGGTCCTGCTGACCAGCCCGACGATCCGGCCTTTCGTGCGCTCCATCGTCGAAAGATTCCGCCCGATGACGACGGTAATGTCGCAAAACGAAGTCTTTTCCAAGGCCAGCATCAAGACCCTGGGACAGGTGTAATCAACCATGCGCATGAAATCCTTTTTCGCGCCAACAATGACCGAAGCTATGGAGTTGGTGCGTTTTGAAATGGGCGCCCAGTCAATCAATGTCGCCACCCGCGACGAGAAAGACGGCGCTGTCATTACCGCAGCCATTGAGGACACCGCTGACAACGGACTAAAAAAGTCCGAAAAGCTGGCGCCCGAAGAATTACCGGATTTCAATACCGAGGATACTCTCGATGTCATTCGCCAGAGCCTGACATTTCACGGCGCGCCGATTACATTATCTGAACGCCTGGCTGGCAACGCTACAGACATTGTCGCAGACTCCCCGACCCTGGCCCTCGCGGCAGCCATGGACGAAGCCTTCGCATTCGATCCCATATCGGCGTTGTTGACCGGCAAGGTAAAACCAAAAAACGCACCGCGGATTCTGATGATGGGTCCACCCGGTGCAGGTAAAACAATCACTACAGCGAAACTTGCAGCCCTGGCGACCATAAGCAACATGAACCCCCAGGTCATTACCACCGACTGCAAAAGAGCCGGTGGTATCGAACAATTGGCCGCTTTCACCCGAATCCTGAAAATTGATTTACAGTCAATTGATGACCCTGATGGGCTTTTGAGATTGCTTGAGGGGACCACAAAGGACACCCCCGTTTTGATTGATACTCAGGGCACCAACCCCTTTGACGAGCAGGAAATGGATCACCTGAAATCACTTGCCGGTGTTGCCGGAGCCGAGAACGTGCTGGTCCTGGCTGCTGGCGGCGATGCCCTGGAAGCCGCTGATATTGCTAGAGAATTTTCAAGGATTGGGGCGACACGACTGGTCGTCACCCGGCTCGACATGACACGACGCCTGGGCAGTATTCTTGCCGCCGCCGATGCCGGCAAGCTGTCATTATCAGACGTCAGCATAAACCCCGATGTTGCCGAAGGCATCAATCCGATAAATCCGGTCTCACTGGCTCGGCTGATCATGCCGTATACTGATAACCAACCAGCGGGCTATTCGACCATGACAAGCAGAAACCAAACCATGACCGAGGCAACACTATGAGTTCCGCACCAACCCTGGCCCCCCGCCCCGCGTCACGGATAAGCGGACAAAACATGATCGCCATTGCATCGGGCAAGGGCGGTGTCGGTAAAACCTGGTTCGCCATCACCCTGACCCACGCACTGGCGCGTATGAAAATCCACACCCTGCTGTTCGATGGCGACCTGGGCCTGGCTAACCTGGACATTCAGCTGGGATTGATGCCCAAACATGATCTTGGCAGCGTTATCGCGGGCAGATTGACACTCAATCAGGCAGTCCTGACTTATGAAGAGGGAAATTTTGACATTATTGCCGGTCGTTCCGGATCTGGCGGGCTCGCCAATATTCCGGCCAGTCGCCTGCAAATTCTGGGCGATGATTTAAATTTGCTTTCTGCCGCCTATGACAAGGTCATTATTGATCTGGGTGCAGGTGTTGAGCGCACCGTGCGTCAACTGACCCAAAGCGTCGGCACCTGTCTTGTCGTCGCCACCGACGAGCCAACATCACTGACTGACGCATACGCTTTTATCAAGGTCACACATATGGAGCGCCCCGGCGCCGATATCCGCATCGTCATCAACATGGCCAACTCGACCCGCGAAGGCGAACGCACATACAATACCCTGCTTAAGGCTTGTGAGGGTTTCCTGAAAATTTCTCCACCCCTTATTGGTGTTATCCGGCGCGATAACAAGGTACGCGAGTCAATCAAAAGCCAATCATCAATTTTGACCCGCTTCCCCAATACCGAAGCCGCCAGCGATGTTGAACTCATAGCCGAGAAACTCAAAGAATAAGTTTCACATGACCACCATAACACCGCCGACAGCGCCCCAGCCACCACCCAGCACCCCCAGCGCGGCCCCGGTTGTGGTCGTTCAGTCACCACCGGCAGCGTTGACCCGCCTTGCTATTGGCCAGCTTTTGGAAGCCACCGTGATAACCCAGACCGGGAAGGATGTTTTTCAGGTGCAAACGCCCCTGGGCACGCTTTCCCTTCAGTCCGTTATGGCCATGCCAAAAGGCAGCGCGCTGGTCCTGCAATTACAATCCCAGTCACCGTTCTTTCAATTTCAGGTCAACAGCCTGAACGGAAAGCCGCCGCCCCATAGCCTGAATAAAGCTAATTCAGCGCCGTTGGCTTCCGGTACGACGGAACGCCCAACGGCGACAACAGCCAGCCAGGGTCAATCGACCACAGTCCCGAAACTAACGCCTGGCAGTGTCTTGCAAGCGACCGTCATGCGACCGTTGACGCAAGCCCTATCAGCCCCCGCAAATGCAACAACACCCTTAACCGGAGCCGGATCAGCAGCAACAGATGCCATCAAGAGCAGTGTGGCGACACAGGCGGGAACAACGCCGGGATTATCAAAGCAAGCACCCATGCCGGCAGCAGCCGCGGGAAAACATGCCGCCCAGAGCGCAACGCCGTCTCAAACAAACCCGACAACAGCCCCGGCAACCGTAAAGGTTCCTTCCGGAGTTCTGTCCAAGGCAGCTGGCTACCTGCCGCCGGGTTCTCAATTAAGCGTCAAGATCAGCAGCGTCCAATTACCGAACCCGGCTGCGGCCAGCACCACCCCGGCGGCACCCGCAGGGCCGGGAGCAAGCCCGACATTAAGCGCTGGAACCTCTTTAAGCGGGTCGGTCACAGGCAGCACGCCTTCAGGTCATCCCATCGTCCAGACACGGGCCGGAGTCTTCGCACTGACGACACAAACAGTCGTGCCCCGTGGCAGCGTTGTGACGCTTGAAGTGGTTAATGCACCCAGCCCGCCAGTGGTCAAACCGGATGCTGCGACCGTGCTTCACGAATCCCTGTTCACATCGAGAAAATGGCCAGCCCTGGAACAAATGGTTCAAACCCTGAATGAAACCAACCCAATGATCGCCCAACAGCTGGTAAACACCATTTTGCCGCGCCCAGATGCGGGTTTGACCTCTGGCTTGATCTTCTTTCTGACAGCCCTTCGCGGGGGTGACTTGCTCTCATTGATCGGCGAAGCGCCCATGCGTCTGATCGAACGTAGCCGTCCCAACCTTGCCGGTCGCATGACAGAGGATTTCAGCGCCCTTGCCCGGATAGCAGACGAGCCAGGTCCCGGCGATTGGCGTGTCGCCTTAATCCCGGTTAATACAGGGGCAGAAATAGAACAAATACGTTTGCTTATGCGTCAACACGGTGGTGAAGAAGGAGAAGACGCCGGGCCAGCCGATGGTCGTTTTGTCCTCGATGTGGAATTGACGTCTCTGGGTCGCTTGCAACTGGATGGTTTGGTTAGAAACAACGGTAAATCACTGGACCTTATTATTCGTTCCGAAGAACCCCTAAGTGAAACCATGCACAATGATATTCGCACCATTTTCCTTGACGCCGCTGACTTGACCGGCCTTAAGGGGGGTGTCAATTTTCAATCCGCACCGGCCCACTTCATCGATATTGCCGACCCATTGGGCGACCACGCGTTCGGCCTTGTGGTATAGGAAAAATTATGGATATCCAGGAAAGACGCCGCTTCCTTGCAACCGAACGCAACCCGGACATCAAGCTTGATTATGTGATCACGATCACGGGCCACATGGCGACCCACAACGACGTTGAGCGCAGCGTTGTCAGTCTTCGCTACGTACCGGACAAGATGATTTTGCAACCGGCGACTTTCGGACACTATCTTGACGCCCTTGGCACCCTGGACTGGGCTGCCCTTGAAGAAGCGGCGGCAGCTGTTCTTAACGACGTTAATAACGAGATCATTGCGCGTTGGGTACAAGTCGGTATTTCTGCACCTGATCAAGTCCACCCCGGCATTGACAGCCATGAGGTTCTGCTTGAAGACCGCCAACCCAACTGGGATAACGCGGGGCTGCTGTCACGACTTAAAAGGCACTAAGGCACTGCGGCAAGACTCTCAGGCGCGTTTCTGGATGAAGGACTGCATGCCGACCTCATCAAGGGCAAGTTGATCCTGTCGATCAATCTCTGCCTGTTCACGTTTTTTCCGTGTTTCGAGGGCCGTTTCAAACTTCTTTAGTTCCCGGTAGGCCTGATTGACTTCTTCGCGTGCCTCATCGGCCTGAACTTCAAGTTGCTGAATGGAAATCTGGATAATGGCGCGGCGTTCAATGGTTGCATCGGCATAATACCCGTACAGAAATCCCGCTTCATTTGGCGAGGCCGACGCGGCGGCCTGCTCCTTGATCAGGTCTTCTTCCAGTTTACGGGCCTCAGCCTCGAAACCGCCAATCAGGCCCATAACCTCGCCAAGCTTTCGGCGCTTCTGGTCGACGCTCCATTCATTGAGACGGATCAGGGTTTCAAGACCACGCGCCATTAAAAATAACTCCTATTGATCATCATTATTCGATTGAATTGAGCTGCTGCAGGGTTTCTGCACTCAAAGTCTGCTCACCCATGGACTGAACCGGTTCCTCGACGACGGCTTCCTCGACCTGTAGATCCGAGGTCCCTTCTGGCGATAGTTCTGGTGATTGTTCCGGCGGTGCCGGAGGAGGAGGTGGAAGCGGCTGTTCCGGCTGTGGCGGTGGCGCGGCATCATCGTCTACACCGGCAACCTGCATCCCAAGGATTGCCCGTAATTCGTCATAACAGGTGGCCAGCGGAGAGTGATCTTCGATGGTTTGTGACAAAAAGCCCTCGATACCCGGGTAATAGTGGATCGCCTCATCTACAGCGCCATCACTACCTCGCCGATAGGCGCCCAAGCGTATCAGTTCGGCCATATCCTCGTAGGTAGCGAGGTATTTGCGAGCCCGGTTAATGACTTCGTTCTCCTCAACTGTATTGCAGTCGGGCATGGTTCTGGACACACTTCTAAGGATGTTGATCGCCGGATAGCGACCCCGTTCGGCAATCGCCCGATCCAGCACCACATGGCCATCGAGAATTCCCCTGACGGCATCGGCAACCGGTTCATTGTGATCATCGCCTTCAACCAGAACCGTAAACAGGCCGGTAATTGACCCCTGCCCTACGCCCCCCGGGCCAGCGCGTTCAAGCAAACGTGGAAGTTCGGCAAATACTGATGGCGTATAGCCCTTTGAGGCCGGGGGTTCGCCCGCCGACAGGCTGATTTCGCGCTGCGCCATGGCGAAACGGGTGACACTGTCCATCAGGCACAAGACGTCCTTTTGCTGGTCGCGGAAAAATTCCGATATGGCCATCAGCACATAAGCTGCCTGACGGCGGACCAGCGGGGGCTCGTCTGAGGTGGCGACGACGACAACACTGCGCGCCATGCCATCTTCTCCCAGGTCGTCCTCAATAAATTCGCGGGCTTCGCGTCCGCGCTCACCGATCAATCCGATAACACTGATTTCTGCTTCCGTATGACGAGCCATCATTGACATGACTGTCGATTTTCCGACACCAGAGCCAGAAAAGATGCCCAGCCGCTGGCCACGGCAGCAGGTCAGAAATGCATTAAGAGCCCGGATGCCCAAATCAATCTTGCCGCCAACCCGCTGACGTTCGTGGGCGTGGGGCGGCTTGGCATGAACCCGGTAGGGTTTGGGGCCCTTGATCAGCGGTCCTTGGCCATCTACCGGTTCGCCAAAGGCATTGACGACCCGTCCCATCCAGCTGATATCAGGATAAATCAAGGGATCTGTGAGGCTGATTTCAGCCCTTGAGCCCAGGCCAATACCGTCAAGCGTACCGAATGGCATCAACAGGGCTCGTTCGTTCCGAAAACCAACCACCTCGCACATGACCTTGCGCTCGCCACGACCAATAAGACGGCATCGATCACCGATTGACAATTCGCCTTCAACGCCCTGTACCTCGATCATCAATCCGACAATCGCCGTCACCCGCCCATAAACGGAATGTTCCGTCATGCGGTCAAGTTCAGTCAGAATATGGTCGCCGGGGTTCTTCAAGACGCGCCATCCCGACCGATAAAACACTGGTGCTGTATATTCATTTCGATGCCCAAAATCATCCCTCGCTGATTATCCCAGTGGAGTCTTTAATAATTGGTATAAACGAGCCTGCGAGGCGGTAATAAAATGGTCGATAAAGGGATTAAGGAATAATCTTAACAATTATTAACATTTATGGTTAATATAGCGAATCTGAAAGTGTTTGGGAGGTTTTGATCCGTGCGTGTCCTTTTAGTCGAAGATGATCCGGTTACCGCCCAGAGCCTGCAGATGATGCTGGAGTCTGAGAATATGGTCGTCGATTCGACCGACCTTGGCGAAGACGGACTCGAAATTGGCAAACTTTACGATTACGACATTATAATTCTCGATTTGATGCTGCCTGATATCGACGGTATTGAGGTCTTGCGTCGCCTGCGCGACGCGCGAGTCGAAACCCCGGTGCTTATCCTGTCCGGCCTGAGCGAAGCCGATGACAAAGTTAGGGGACTTGGCACCGGTGCCGATGATTACCTGACCAAGCCCTTTGACAAGGCTGAATTAATGGCTCGTATTCAAGCCATCGTCCGGCGCTCAAAAGGCCATGCGCAATCGATCATTCACACAGGCAAACTGAGTGTCAACATGGATGCCCATACCGTCGAGGTTAGCGGGAACCCCGTTCACTTGACAGGCAAGGAATACGGCATTCTTGAGCTGTTATCCCTGCGCAAGGGAACCACCCTGACCAAGGAAATGTTCCTCAATCACCTGTACGGTGGCATGGATGAGCCTGAATTAAAGATCATTGATGTTTTTATCTGCAAGTTGCGTAAAAAGCTGAGTAACGCCACGGCGGGGGAGAATTACATCGAAACGATTTGGGGTCGGGGCTATGTATTGCGTGATCCGCAATCAGACGATGATGCGGAACCACAAGCCGCCGAAGGCTGATAAACCTAGTTTGTGTCGAGGGTTATCGAAGAGGTCGACAAACAATAGACGCCGCGCAATCCCGGCACCGGCTTGAATTTGTCTGAAATTCCCAAAACCGTTTCTGCACCGCCGAGGAACAGAATGCCGTCTTCGGGAATCATCTGGCTGATTTGTTCAAGAACTTTGGCCTTGGTTTCCTGATCAAAATAAATCAGCACATTGCGGCAGAACACGACATCGAACTTGCCCAGCTTTTGTATATCACCCAGCAAATTTAGTTCCTGGTATTTAACCATGGCACGCAAGGCCGAACTGGCCTGCCACATGTCGTCTTTTTTCTCGAAATATTTTAGCAGTTGCTGGATAGGTAATCCGCGCTGGACTTCAAATTGCGAATAAAGTCCGGATTTCGCCTTCTCCAGAATTTCCCGCGAAATATCCGTGCCAACGATTTCCGTACGCCAACCGGACAGCCTTTGGGCTTCTTCCATCAATGTCATTGCTAAAGAATAGGGTTCCTGGCCACTTGAGGCTGCCGCACACCAAATACGGAAAGCTTTTCTATCAGCCCTGTTCTTCAGGAGTTGCCCCAGCACCTGTCCCCGGAACAATTCAAACGGCTTGATATCCCTGAAGAAGAAGGATTCATTTGTTGTCATTGCTTCGGTAACATCTTGTATCAAGGCTTCTTCCTTATGGGTGCGTAACGTCTGGATTAATTCTTCCAACCCCTTGAGGCCCCGTTTTCGGGCAAGCGGCATTAAGCGACTTTCCAGCAAATAAGACTTGTCCACGGTAAGGACGAGCCCGGAACGCTGTTTAATAAGCGTCGATAGGTATTCGAAATCCTCGGCTTTCATTTAAGCGCCCTTACCAAAAGATTTCATTACATATTCTGCAAGTTCTTTCAGCGGCAATACAGCACTACAAATTCCCGCCGTGGCGACAGCACCGGGCATCCCCCAAACAACACTGGACTTTTCATCCTGGGCAACCAACGTGCCACCCGCATCGACAACACCCTGCCCCCCCTTAAGGCCATCGGCGCCCATCCCTGTCAAAATGACCGTAAAGACATTTCCCGAAAAGACTTGGACAAGGCTTCTGAGCATCGGGTCAACGGCTGGACGACAAAAATTTTCCTGCGGCCCCTGATTAACAGCAATAACATTTTTGCCATCCTTGACCTCGACAAGCATGTGGAAGTCACCCGGCGCCAAATAAATATGGCCGGCCCGCAACTCATCACCATTCTTTGCTTCCGAACAGGTCCAGTCAGTCATCCGGGTAATATGCTCGGCAAGGATAGCCGTAAATGTAGGCGGCATGTGTTGGGTAATAACCATTGGCACATTGATCGTGGGTTTGACATGCTTCAGAAACTCAAACAGGGCCTGTGGGCCACCCGTCGAACTGCCAATGGCCAAAACTTTTGGCTTCAACAAAGCGGGTTTTCGCAAGGTAATTGGTGCGCTGGGCCCTTTTGGAGCTGCGGGTGCGGCCCGGGCGGGGCCTTTTGTACGCTCAGGCTTGACCGCTGGTCCGGCCTGTTGGCGGCGGGCGAGCCCAAGGTTCTTAACTTTGTCATGCAATTCACGGCGGAACCCGCCAGCACTGTTAATATCAACAGTCGATGTCGGCTTGGGGATGTATTCGGCGGCACCCGCTTCAAGGGCGCGCATACTGATCTGGGCATTTCGGGATGTTAACGTCGAGGACATAACGACCTTGACGGTGGGATCTATTTCCAGAAGTTTTGGAAGTGCCGTCAGCCCGTCCATGACAGGCATTTCTATATCCAGAACGACAACATCGACATCATAGCGACCCAGGTTATTTACAGCCAATTGGCCATTACCAACCGATGCGACGACCTGTATTTGTTTGTCATCTTCCAGAATGCGCGACGTCAGGCCGCGAATGACTGCTGAATCATCAACCACCATCACCCTGATTGGGTTCTCTGCACTTATTTCTGCCGTAACTGACACTTTTATATCCGCACTGAAAACAATTTGGCCGAATTGCCGTAGCCTAAATCAACCCCACTTGGGAAAACTTGGCCTGTATTATTTCACTATCAAACGGCTTCATGATGTATTCATTGGCGCCCGCTTCGATCGCTTCCTGAATATGCTCAATATCGTTCTCGGTCGTGCAGAAAACGACGATGGGGGTATCGCCACCGTCAAGTACACGTAATTCCCTTAAGAATTCGATACCGCTCATGACTGGCATGTTCCAATCAAGCAAGATCGCATCGGGCATATTTGCAATACAGGCATCCAGTGCCTGCTTACCATCAGCCGCTTCTTCGGTTTCGAACTCCAGTTCCTGGAGGATTTTCCGGGCCACCATACGAATGACCTTGGAATCATCAACAATCAGACAAGACTTCATGCCACCCTACGTTTCTTCATTGTTGGTGGACAATCCAGCCAACCCCCCTGGGTCGGTCAGACACAATATCCACCTGTTTAAACCAAAATTATCGACAGGAATAAGCTACTACCTATAACCTGCATAACCAAGACTTTTAGAGCACCAACGCCTCACGTTACAATTAATGAAACGTTATCAGCACTTAAGTCGTAAGGATTAAGATTCTGCAGGCGGCGTCAGTGCCGAAATCGTGTCGGCAAGCGTCAGAACCAGAGCATCACGGTCAAACTTTGCGACATATTCACTGAAGCCAACCTGCCGCCCCCGTTCAAAGTCCTGTTCCGTCGCATGGGATGACAACGCGACCATCGGAACGCTGGTCCAGGGACCTCCGGACCTGACGGCTTCAGCAAATTCAAAACCATCCATATCGGGCATCTCAATATCACTGATAATGACATCAAAAACAGCTCCGGATTCTCTCATATGCAGGGCGGCGCTGGCACTTTCGACGGTCGTCACATCATATCCGGCAACCGAAAGAACCGGTCGCAACAGGTTGCGGAAGAAAGGACTATCATCAACAAGAAGAACCCTTTTCGAGCCATGGACCGACTCACCGGTACCAAAAGCACCGTCATTGTCACCAAACCAGTCAGAGAAGGCCTGTGTCAGGAAGTAACCGGCATCGATGATATCTGTCGCCTTGCCATCAATAATGGCGCTACCGATCAATGATTCCTGAGCTACCGACAATTCAATTTTCAACCGGTCTTCAACGATATCGACGATTTCATCAACGACCAACCCCATGGAGCGATCACGATCCGTGAACACAAGAATAGGCTGACGCCCTTCTTCTTTCCATTCATGGGAAGTGTCAAACGGTATCAACGGCATCAAATGCCCCCGATACTGGACAACGTAGGTACCATGGGATTGTTCCGTCGATTCCATGTCGACTTCTTCAAGCCGGGCGACCAGGGCCAGGGGCACTGCTTTCAATTCATCGCCACCGGCACGGAAGATCAACAAGGTCGAGGTTTCCTCGGCATGACCAACGGCATCGGCATCGGCATCGGCATCGGATTTGCCTTTGCCCATATCACCGGTCGAACCGGCAATCCCGTTAGGATCAAGAATCATAATGACCGAGCCATCGCCAAGAATGGTATTTCCTGAGTAATAAGGAATATCCCGCAATATAGGCGCAACGGGTTTAACCACGATTTCCTCAGTATCAAAGACCCGGTCAACGATGATGCCAAAAGAATAGGCCCCGACCTGGGTGACAACGATGAACAGTTCCTCTTCTGTGTCTTTCTTCTCACCCAGTTTCAGTAAATCATGCAGATGCACCAAAGGCAGTAGACGGTTGCGAAGCCGCAGTACCGGTGATTCGTTGATCATTTCGATCATGTTTTCAGATTCACCCGAAGCGCGAACCAGCTCAAGAACACTTATCTGCGGAATAGCAAATCTTTCACCGCTACATTCAACAACCAGCGCCGAAACAATGGCCAGGGTCAACGGGATTTTAATCAAGAAGGTCGAACCCTTGCCCTCAATTGAATTCAACTCAACAGTGCCACCGATCTTTTCAATGTTGGTGCGGACAACATCCATGCCAACACCACGGCCTGATACACTGGTCACCTTTTCAGCCGTTGAGAAACCGGCCTTGAAGACGTGCATGTGAATCTGCTGGTCGGTCATATCTTCGATTTCGGACTCTGTGGCTAGGCCGTTATCGAGGATTTTCTGAACGATACGGTCGGTATTCAGGCCACGCCCGTCATCGGCAATTTCAATGATGATGTGGCCGCCTTCATGATAAGCGCTGAGCTTTACTGTTCCCAGTTCCTGCTTGCCCGCGGCAGCGCGGTCAGCCGGCAGTTCCAGGCCATGATCGGCTGAGTTGCGAACCATGTGGGTCAAGGGGTCTTTGATAAGGTCTAGAACCTGACGATCAAGTTCGGTCTCGGCACCGATCATCTTAAGCTCGATCTTTTTACCCGATTCCACGGCCAGGTCACGGACAATACGCGGCAATTTGGCCCAGGCGTTGCCAATGGGCTGCATACGGGTCTTCATCACCCCTTCCTGCAAGTCGGATGTAATGTGACTCAGGCGTTGCAGCGGGACGGTGAATTCAGAATCGTCATGGCCACGAACCATCTGGTTAAGCTGATTTCGGGTCAGAACGAGTTCACTGACCATGGTCATCAGGTCTTCCAGCACTTCGACATGGACGCGAATGGTGGAGGCGGCGACAGATGCCTCTTTAGGACCCTTATCATCTTTTTTGGCGGCCGCCGTACTTTTTGCCTTGGCTGGAACCTTGGCTTCCGGCGCCGGGGGTTTGGCGGCTTCTTCCTTGGAACGTTCAGCTTCCATTTCTGCATCCATTTGGCTGCTACTGGCTGCCTTGACGCCCTGGGATTCCGCTTCCATCACTTCTTCAAGAAGTTCTGCAGCAACCGGTGCGCCGAATTCATTGGCCGGCGGCGTCGCCCCATCAGCACTTTCTTCAGCATTTTCAGTCGCCATTTGTTCATCAGTTGCTGCTGTAATGCCACCTGCCGTGGCGGCTTCGACCTCAGCCAAAAGCTCGGCCGCAACCGGCGCACCAAATTCATTGGCTGAAGCATCACCACCGGTATCAGTTTCAGCGGGAGCGGCGTCAACTGCAGGCGGCGCGGCGGCTTCGCCAGAAGCCATGGCGTTCAGTTCGTCAATAATTTCCTGATCACTGCCTTCGGGTTCAGCGCTAGTTGCTTCAAGTTCATCAAGAAGCTCGCGAATACGATCCAGGCATTTAAGAATGAGCGTTACCGCTTCGGGGGTAACCTCAAGAACGCCATCGCGGAACTTGCCAAGGACGTTTTCACCAGCATGGGCGACAGATTCAAGGCGTGGTAATCCCAAAAACCCACACGTTCCCTTGATCGTGTGAACGAGACGGAAAATGTTCCCCAGGATACCCGTATCACTGGGGTCCTGTTCAAACTGCACCATCTGACCGTCAAGTTCGGTCAGGCTTTCAGTGGTCTCAGTCAGAAACTCACTGAGCAGGTCGTCCATCTCTAGTTCCATAATTTTCCCTTAATTTCCGCTAAACACGCTCTTAATTAGAGCCTCCTCAGAAAGCGACGTCCAATAGAGTTTGTTGATTTGGCTTTGTCATCGGAGCCGTGATGGGTTCTTTTGGAAGGCGTATTTTTTCCATTAAGGCGGTCATCAGGCGGCGATAAAGGCGTTTTGTCAC
>JABJHA010000018.1 GCA_018662005.1 Rhodospirillaceae bacterium
ACAACGACAGCATCACGCAGGTGAGCATTGAAATTGCCGACCAGATGTTTCGCGTTGGTGAGGTACATAAAATGTTGGCCAAATAACTTCCCAAACCAATTAGCAAATGTTCCTTTTCCTGTGCCGCGTCCACCACGCATAACAATAGCCACCTCACCTTGCTTCCCCGGTTCCTGCACCGTGTTAGCCATCCAGCCGATAAGGTATTCGTCTAGCTTTTTTTCGCCGTTGCAGATCACCCAGAGGATATGCTCCCTCAGATATGACCAATCGCCTTGCGCGGGTTCAACGGCGAAGCCTTGCCAAAGATTATATATGTCTGCTGGTAGTAATTGACCGGGAGCGAAAACGACACCGCCGAGATATTGCTTCCGTTTCGGATGCTCTAACCAAGCATCGGCTTTCGTTTTGTATATTGGCTCACCACTTTTGTCTGTGCCAGCTACGACGCGGTCATTCAGGTATTTCTTCTTGAAGTCTTCAAAAGTCGAACTTTCCATGTAATCCCGCTCAAGGACGGTATCTTTTATTGGCCGGTAGACAAAGGTCTTCCCTGCCTCATTGACGACCATGTACCGCTCGTTCATTTCACCCAGCCAAGTTGGTTCATCATTGTTAGAGCATTTCGGGCCACCCTGCTCTGCAACCCAGTACAGAAAGTCTGCAGTGTTCTTAGGACCAGCACCACCATGGGACCCATGGAAGCAATTAAAATATCGGGTCGTCTTGTCGTCACCGTGACCAACCGGACTGTATCCGGTGCTATCGTCGTTCTGGTCGGTATGTTGCGACTGCCACGGGCAAGCAACAGTTATGAACTTGCCGTTGTCCGCTCCCGACAACTTCTTTTCATTCAGCCACTGCAGAACCGGATCATCGTGGCCGTCTAGTTTGGAGTTGGTGATATTACCTTGGCTTTTTTTGCGTTCGGCTGTGTTCGTAATATCTACTCCAAATGCGGAAGCGACATCTTCTAGAGAACTGGACCGTTGAGGGTTCCACTCAGTCAAACGGGCAGGGAATTTATTATTCTTTGGCTTCATATTGATGCTGCCGGGAAGTCTTACGATACGATATACGCCGGTAGCGCCGGGATCGCTCATTCCCTTGGCAATTAACGCATCAATCAGTGCCTCAATTTTGGCTTGCCGGTTGTCACGATAAATAATGTAGCCCCACTGATAGTTATCAGGTGACGTTTCCATCTTCCATGACGGCGGTAGCGGAATGTCATCTTCCTTAACCTTGGTGCCGACGTCATCTAAAACGATGCAATATGTAAATTTTATGTCTTCCCTACGGCGTCTGACCTTTTCATCTTTCGCCGGGATATCAACGGAGGAGAGACACATGTACCAGTCGGCAGGTTTATTGCCAGCCTGAAACGAACGGAACTCTGGATCACCTATAGAGCGGTTGGTGAATGTGTTAACTGTGTCACCAGTAGACTTGCTTTTGAAGCTGATCGGTTTTGTTACGCAAACGAGTTCTTCTGCCTCCTTGCCATCGAAGATACTGTCAATGAAGTCATCGGGGCTGACGTTTTGAAGTTCTGATTTGCTTACAGCAGAAATACTATTGTTTTCTTTGTTATCCAGAGCGGCATCAATGTTGACCATATCAACGTGCGAACGCCGATCAAGAAATGTAGGGATATCAAGAAGGTCATCGTTATCCATTTTTGTCACAACGCAATTTCTTCCCAACCTTGAGGGTTTGGGTGTCGTAACGCTTGGCATCATCGTCTAGGGGAGGGCCGTCGTTGTGTCCAAGTTGGGAGATGGGTTCAGGAGAAGTATCAGGAAAACTTGTGTCAGCAGTATGTTTCTGTGTGTGTTTGTCCATCCAATCATCAAGGTCTTCGACGCGGTAGCGAACTGCTTTGGCTAGCTTGATGTAAAGCGGACCGCCACCTTTGTGGCGGGCGATTTCAAGATATTGCTGGGATAGGTTGAGGTAAGAAGCCGCTTGCTTTGTGTTAAAATAACGAGGGGGGGGTTCCTGTTCGGAAGCTGGATTTAACGAGTTCATTTTCTGTCTCCTTGGAGCGAGACAGACATATAAATAGCCCCGCACCATCAATAAGATTGATGTTACGGAGCGGGGCTTCCCTGAGTTTCACAGGTATGGCTAGAATTGCCAGATGGAGTTAGCCTATCCCCACTTTAGACTCTGGGGGAAACCAACCGTGCGGTATTTCCATCGTGCCCACGATTGGCGCTCTTAATATGTTGCGCCGCTGACGAGTGACCAGCATTTAAAGCCTAAGGCGCTTAGGCATAGAGATTATATACTGTATTTAGTGGTGGGGTGCAATAGGATAACATAATGTTGTGTGTATTACTGTAAAATGTACCCTTTAAGGTAATCGGTCACTTCTTGCTGGCGCTTTCTCAAGGCATCAAAGTGAGCATCGATATATCCAGCCGTCACATCTCCTTTAGGCAAGCCATGGTTTGCCAACATCTTGATATCATATGGGGATAACCCCGCAGCGTTTGCTGCCGTCATCCAAGTGTGCCGGAGCCCATGGATGCTGAATGGGACTTTCATAACGGCAGATTGATTTGGCTTTAATTTAGGCTCTGCTATATGCCCCGCCTGAGACTTGGGAGATGGAAACACCCAAGGGCTTTTAGAAACGAGCTTGCCGTTATCCGCTTTTCTTCTGTTAAGAATTTCGAGCATGAAGTCTGAAAGAGGTAACACAAAAGCACGTTCTTCCCCACCTTTAGGGCTTGGTATCAGCAAGGTGCCACTAGCTAGGTCAACATGTTCCCAGCGAATTTCCGCTGCGCTTTGCCGACGCAATCCAGAAAATAGAACAAATAAATAATAGTCGTTGCGGATGGGGTTTGGTAACGCTGTGACATCCTTATACCAATCAGCAAGTTGTTCCGCTGGGATAGCCGTCTTGCGTGGCTTCTCTTCAAACCAATCGACGTTGATTGTTGGGTTTGTTGGCAAGTCGGCATGTTGTTTCATGGCACGGTTATATGCGGCTCGGAACGCACGCATGGTAGAATTAGCAGCGTAGGTACCACTCTTTTTACCGATGCGGCGGTGGCGAGTATTGACTGTTCTCCGATCTATTTCTGCAAGGGGCTTATCCAGCCAATCCTTAAGGTGAAGACGCATGGAGTCGTTAAACCACTTGAGTGTTTTATCGGCTCTCTTCTTATTGCCGCCCAGATAGAGGTTCGCTGCTTCCTGTAATGTTATGGATTGCCCTTGTTCTGCCCGTTTCTGCTTGTTGGGGTTAATGCCCTTACGCATTAAAGCAATGGCATCGCCTGCTTCAGCCTTGGCCTGTGATGTGGTCATGTCGCCATGCCGACCAAGCGTTACCCTCACTGTACGTCCCCCTATGTCCCGCTGGGCGACATACGTTTTTGTCTTGGCGCTAACGAGAACACCAAACCCTTTCATGCTTCCGTCCATATAGAGCACTTGCCCCTTTGGTGGATGGGGAAGTTGGTCAACGCTGCCTTTAGTTATTTTGATAGTTGCCATTTTAATAAGGTTATAATAAGGTTTCTGTGTAAAGCTTGGTAAAAGACCCTAAAAGTCTAACCATTAAAATACACCTGAATACCTCAGTTAGAAAGCCTTATTAAAAAATAATAAAAGGCAGTAAAAGGTAGCCCCGCTAACTCTTAATCAGCGGGTCGTGGGTTCGAATCCCTCAGCGCCTACCAAATAAACCCTTGATTTCATTAGTGAAATCAGGGGTTTTCTTTTTGTTCTTTCCGAATTTATTGCGACGGTTTGCAGCCGGTTTGCAAAAACCGTTCATTTTGTGTTCTCTTAGCGAAGGATTTTTAGGGGTTGATAGCGTTGAGACATGAGTATTTCACTATGAAATGAGGTTGAAATACGGATGTCCGGAATCAGGGGGCTAAGCGGAAGTGAAATAGGGTAGGGCCTGATTTCTGAGTTTGACCCAATCCGGACTATGGACCCTAAGAATTGGTATTCGAATTCCACCACCCCTTGACAGTAATCAACCGCAACCACCACCGGACTTGTCTCGTCCGATCTGCATGACGATGCGTGGTGTGAACTTCAATGCCTCGTTCTCGATCGGGCTGGGAGCGCACGAGGCGTAGCGATCTCCCAGAACCGCGTCAAACACGTAGTGCAACTGATCATCGCCTTCAACCGCCGAGACTATTTTCTGCAAGTTGTCTGTCTCGCCAAAGGTTTCGATCCAGTTGTTGACCCCGCCTTCCAGCACATAAACATTCTGCACGCCACTAGCGACCAGATGTTTCCAGGCTTGCACGGCGGCTTTTTCGTCGTTGCTCATGGTGATGAACACCGTGTTGGAGGGGGGCTCAGCCAGCAATTTCTGCACCACGTCGGGCAATCGCTCCATCGGCACATGCTCCGCACCATCCAGGTGGTACAAGTTGAAATCGATTTCGTTTCGCACATCCAAATACACCGGCTTGAGCGATTGTTGGTATTGCACCTTGAACGCCTCTGCCGGGGAGACAAATGCAAGGCGCTTGGCCAACATCTCGTCTGCTGAATACTCGTGGGTCACGGGATCGGCTTTGCCATTGTCCTTGGAGGCCACCGTTTCGGTGCGCTTGAAGGTCAGTTTCTGGTAGTTGTCTTCCAAGGTCGGGCTACCAATCATCACCACGCCAACCGCCGCCGCCGCCAAAACGACAGCACCGACCTTCCGCAGCCCCGGCTCATTGCGCAGGTCTTTCTTGCCATTGATGCGCTCGAGCTGTTCGGCGCCCCAGAACGCCAGAATCGCCACGAGAACGATGATCAATACGATAACCGGGGCCGGCAGGCCAAACAGCTGATCCAGTGTGAAACGCCCCAGGTAGCCTGCGTTGTTGTGCCAATAGTCGAATTGCAGCTCCGTCTCGGCAAAGAACGCCGCGCCAACAAAACCACCGGCCATGAACATCATGCCGTCGATGCGGCCTGTGGATGATGAGGCCAGCGAGGTCGTCGGGCAAAAACCGCCAATGATGAATCCTACGCCCATAATCAAGCCACCGACGATCCCCGAACCAAGGTAGGTGGGGTTGACCCAGATCAGGTGCAGGTCGAGGATACCCAGGCCCACAGCGCCGAACAACAGTACGGACGCCACGGCAATCGCGGTGAACATCACCTTGAGTACCGTAAATTCGCGAAAATAGAACTGAGCTGCCAGCTTACGCGAGTCGCCAAATCCGGCGCTTTCCAGCGTGTAACCAAATGCGACACCCACAAGCGCAAACACCAGGTATGACACCGGGTTGTCAACACTTACGGAGGAGAGCATCTCGAGAGGGAATGTCATGATCGGCTCCTTATGTCTGCAGACTAATCACGCGATCAGTTCCAAAGCTTGCGCACGAAATGCGCCAACAGATACGCACTGGCAAAAATGGACAGCATCACCACCCAGGAGCCGACCGAGAGCGTGGCCCCTCCAGATAATGCCTGTCCCGACGTGCACCCCCGTGCCATGCGTGCACCATAAAGAAAGATCATGCCGCCCAGAAAGGCCATGGCCAGACGCGTGCCGTCGGAAATGTTAGGGCCTTTGTTGATGACGAACTTAAGACGGCCGTTCAACAGCCCTGACAAGAAGCCACCGAATAACGCGCCAAAAAAAACCGGCAAAATCCAGTCGTTCAAGGGATTGTGGTCGCCACCGGCCATCTTCAGCAGGTACGGCGTGTTGTCCACATGGGTGGGCGCAATGATGTCAACGATCGCTGCGTCCAGTCGGCTGGTGGCACCCGAAGAGCCCAGGCCGTTTCCGGTGAGCAGGAACGCAAGGAAAAGCACGATGCCCAAAATGGCCCCGGCGAAATACGGGTGCAAATAAGCCTTTTCGGGTCTGTTGAATAAATTACTCATGGTTTCCTCCTTGGCAATTTTCCAAGCTCATTGATTTCATGAATCTTCGTGGTCTTCGACTTCTTCGACACCAGTCACCATCGCGCGAATGCCTTCAAGTGGGGTGAGGCCGGTGGTGGTAAGGTAGACATGGCCGACGATAAAGGTGGCAAACAACCATGCCAGCAGTGTGTGCAAGGGCGCCAGAACTTGCAAGCCACCCACCATTTCAGCCAAGTCCGGCTGGTACTGAATGCCCCACATCAACGCACCGGTGATGATCTGCAGGGGCAGCAAACCGTTGAGTACACCGAAGTACGTGAGCTTCTGGATTGGGTTCATGCGATCATTAGGCAATTTCTCGAACGGGTGCGGTTCACCTTTGAATATGCCCGAGATGTAGTACTTGGCCTGCAGGATCGAATCGTCGATGAATCCGTGCGGACGTGGCAGATATTCGCGCATGCGCTCTGTGGCCAGGTGATAGAACAACGACAGCGCGGCATTGACCGTCAGCAACACGGTAAGCACGTTGTGCAACGTCACCATCGCCGGGAACGAGATCAACGAGAACAAGTCGGGCCTGTGGATCACGATACCCGTGGCAAGCAGCAGCACAATGCTGGTCGCCTGCAACCAGTGCCAGAAGCGGCGGTAGGCGTCATACATATGAACCGGATGGGTTTCCAGCGGTGCATGAAGGTTCTTGCGACCGGTCAGAAATCTGAACAACGCATGGCCCAGCACACCCAGCAGTGTACCAAAGAACGCCAGCAGTCCGACGACATCGACCCAAGCAATGCGGTTGGCACCGAAGAGGTAGAGACCATCGGCCATCGGAACGGGCTGATAGGATAGCGAGCCATTGTCGGCACGTTGCACCAAGCCCTTAGGCGTGGCGTTGCCCCTGGGCGCCATATGCGGCAACACGGGTGCAAAGCCAGCCAGTTCCATGCCTTGCTGCACAAGAGAATTATCACCGTGGCAGGCCGTGCAATCGCCGAGCGCAAACTTGCCACGCGCCACACCGTGATTGATGGCAAATGGTTGCACCTGACCATCCATACGCGGATTGTTTAGGCCCAGCGCCTTCAGGCGACCGGCTACAGCCGTCTCTTTGGCCGAGCTGTCGATGCGAAGTTCCTTTGCATCAAGTTGGCCATTCTTGTCGGCGTCAAACACCTCCATGATGGACGCCAAGTATACACGGTCTGGGCCGTTGGTATTGCCGAAATAGGCCATCTGCAGATCCTGCAGCCGCACGGGCCGGGTGTTGCCTTTGGAGTCGTTGTAAATCCAGTAGAACGATGTGATCAGGTTGTATGGCGCCAATGACGTCGCACGGTCTTGACCGATCTCGCGACTGATCAACACCGGTGTGAAGCCATCCACCAATGAGCGCATGTCACCCGGGTCCCCTTGAATACCACGACAGGTCTTGACCGGCTCGGCGTTGGCGGTGAGCACGGTCCAGTCGTACGACGCGATGGCCGGTGCATGTTGGTGCGGAATGTGGCAGGACTCACACGCCACGGTGGACATGTGGGTTTGCACATAAGGCAGCCAGGAGGCGTGGCTGGCATCGGCGTCGTGACAATTGGTGCAGCGGCGCATTTCATCATGGCCGGCTTTCGAGGCGCTGTTCGCACCCGGGCCGCGAGCGAAATCGTGATCGGGTTTGATCAGGTAGTCGCCGATGTCCACCGTGCGCGGATCGTAGAGCAAGTGCTTGCTGGCCCGATTGCTTAAGACACCACGGGCGTGCGCCGGGTTGTTGCGCGAGTGGTGGCAGTCGGTGCACTTCAACTGACGTTCGGCATGAATGTCCCAGGGCCGGTTGAGGGTGTTCTTATCCGCCAGGTTCATGCCGGACAAGTGCATGCGTTGGCCCGAAATCACCTGACCGGTTAAAGCCGTCTGCGGTTGCGACGGATCACACGCGCTCACCTGCAACGGCGCACCGCGGGCACCTTGATGGGCCAAGCCATGGCAGGCTGCGCAGTTCTCGTTGGTAGGGTCTTGAATGCCGAGTTTTTGACTATCGAGCAAATCCGTCGCAAGGAAGGCCGCGCTATTCCAGTTCCAGTCTTTGCCATCGGGTGCGCGCTCGACAATACCCAGTCCTTCGAGCGTGGCGGTATTGGCCGCGCCAAAAGAGCCATCTTTAATGGCCTGTTTGCGGGCCTTCAGATTGGGCCTGGCGATATGGCACAGGAAGCAATTCACCTCCATGGTGCCGGAGGCTTTCCAGTCCCAAAGCAGGTTGCTGCCGTCATCAGCCAGCAACGACGCCTCGGGGTTTGTTGCATCAGGAACGACGTCCAGCAACGCCGAACCTTTGCGCGACGTGGTGGCGGGACCGCCGCCCACCACACGGTCGCCCCGCGTCATTAACCAGCCGGAGGTAGACAAGTCCAGCAACTCATCACCCGAACGCGAGAGATAACGGTAGCTCAGCGGATCCCAGTGACCGAAATAGCCCAGGCCACCGTCCCATTTCTCTTGAGACATGCCGAAACTATTCAGTCCAAGATCCACGTGGAAAGCGTGTTTGGCGATGTAATCGGTATCGTGACACTGACCACAGGTCTGCATGGTCGACACAGACTGGCCGCTGTGCAACACGTTTTCACCCTGGGCATCCAATAAAGCTATATCGGGGTGCAACGGCTTCGCGGCAGCCACGGTTGTCCACACCACGAAAACTGTCAGCGATATCAGCGTTAAGAGTGAAGAGATACTGGCGCGCAGGGCCCATGGGCGGCTGAAATGGCTCATGGCAGTTTCCTTCCACCCCAGAGAATGGGGTCACCCGGATAGCCCAGTGCCGCCCAATCGAGTCGCGTGGAATTGGTCGACTGATTGGCCGCGCTGTCATGACAGTCTGCGCATTGCAGCGCCGAATCCGTTTTTTCGACCATATGGGTCGTCGCCCAGTACATCACGGTTTTGGTGAAGCCGTATTGGCCACTGTATTTCAGGCCGGTGATGGGTGTGGACAGTTCAAACGCCTTATCCCAGCTCCAGTCCTTCCAGTAACCACCTTCTCCCGAGGTGATGGGTTGCAACAGGTAATTATAAACTTTGTCATAGGGTTGCTTCGCCGTGTGTGCCTTGAACGGGAAAATTTTCGCCTTGGGGTCGCCGATCGAGCCGTCAGGTTTGTTGATGTAGGTCAGGCCCTTCTTGTCAATCTCGTCACCCAGCAAGTAGCGGTAGGCGTTATTGCCGTTGAACCACAGATAAGTGGGGGCGAAGTTTTTATTGTACGTGAACTCACCCTTGATCTTGAGGTATTCGTAGTGATCTTCCTCGCGGTTGCCGTCCCCAGCCTTCGACCAATCCCACGTGACCTTCGTCGGTTCTTCGCGCGCGATGGTGGGGATGTGACATGTTTGACATGCCACGGCGCTCAAATGCGTGGTGATGCGCTCGTCCTCGTGCACCTTACCCTTGTGGCATTGCACGCACGACACCTGTTCATCGGGTTCGATCGTGAAGTTGTCGGCGACGAGGCGACCCTTGATCTGATGCTCGTTCGTGACGTGGCAATCGATGCACAGCATGTTGTTCTTTCCGCCCATGTGTACATCAAGCGAATGGCGCGGGAAGTACAGGCTCTCATCCAGATCACCGTGTTTCACGCCATTACCGCCACCACCGTCAAAGTGGCATTTGCCGCAGTTTTCGCGGGTGGGTGTACGCACGCTGCGTGCGGCCTCCAGCAGGTCAACGTCCTTGCCAGGGTTGCCGAAAGCACCTTTGCCATACGTACCGGTGTCGGCATGGCAGGCCAGGCAGTCCACGTTCTCCGGATTGGACAGCGCCGCCTCACGACCGTCTTCCCACCCATAACCAATATGGCAAGACATGCACTTATTCTCGTTACCCTGGGTGCCGATACAGAAATTGTTGATCTGGTTTATCTTGCCAATGGAGACCTTCTCGCTGCGCCAGGGAATATCAAACGGCTTGGATTCCCACTTCCAGTGGGAAGTCTTCATGACCTGCTTGGCCGCGCCCTTGTGGCAAGTGAGACATTCGCGGGTGACGTCTTGGGGCTTCTTAAATGGGCCTTTTACAATATCGCTGTGGCTCACATGCGTGGCCCGCAAGGGAATTCCCGCTGCCGGATTCACATGATCCGGTTGACCGGAACGCAGGAAATAGGTGAACGGCACCGCGATAAGCAAACAGATAATCACCAGCCCCAAGCTCCATCGCGGGAATCTACTAGGACTCATGAGCTTCTCTCCTTAAGCATTGCCGTCTATCCAAAATCTACCACCAAGATATCAATGTCAACATACCAGAACATCATTTCGGCTGCGCAAATTCCCCCCCCTTCCTTGCAGACTTCGAGGCTAAGTAGATACCCGCTTTTGGCTATGAACAGACCAAAACCACACCCACGATAAACTTCCGCTAATGCAGGGTAATGCTGACATCAATGTCGGCTTTTATCAAACCAAATCCGAAAACTCAATCCTTCCAGAGTTTTCCAACTTGGTCATCGCCGATTGGGCCAGTTCACGTGTCATCGCCATATACTTCCCAAGAATGGTTTCTACATGCTTCATGGAATGGCCTGTTATGGCTGCAATTTCGGGAGGGGTGCAGCCAGCCTCAGCCAGCATAGTAACAGCCGTACCACGGAGGTCGTGGAAATGAAGCTCTCTAATACCAGCCGCTTTGGCAGTCTTGCCCCATTGGTTCCTGAACCAATCAGATTTCCATGGTACACCCTTGGGTGTCGTCAAGATGAGCGTTGACCTGCGCGGCACACGATCAAGAACTTTCTTGAGGTCACGATGGACTGGAACGGGAACTTTCTTTTTGCCTTTGCTCTGACGGTGGTTAATCCAAGAACCGTCATATTGTCCCCACGTCATTTTCAGTAAGTCGCCTTGGCGCTGACCTGTGAAAGCTGCCAGCATTAAGGCAAGTTTCAATTCATCTGATGCTACCTTGCAGAAGGCTTCTACATGATGAGGAAGCCAGATTAAATCACTTCGGTCACTGTCATATAGCCGTCCTGGGTTGATGGCGTGGTTGATATTGATTTTCCCCCGGTCATAAGACCATGACAGAATCCTTCTTAATATTGACCATGCATAATCGGCTGTTCGGGGTTTATCAGCGTACTGGTCCCGCCATTCAAAGAAGTCTTCTCTGATACGCCTATCTGACAGAGCTTCGATGGGAAGGGTGCCAAACCTATCACGCAGGCCGTCCAGATATCGGCGATAATCCTTACGGGTTTTATCGGCCAGTTTGTTGAATTCTGGAGATTCAAGAAAGCCTGTGATGAGTGACGAGAACGTGCCGGTATCTGTTGGTACCCGTTGGGCCGCTTCAGCATAGGAAGCAACAAACTCTGGTGTTCCGGGCTCACCTTTGATCCGTTTGCCAGTGCCACGGTGATAATAGTATTTTTTGACAGAGCCATCGGCGAGACGTTTCTTGGCCGTGTTCACCCCCTTTAGATGAATTCTAACCATCGCGCTGAGTCCTCCATTCATCCAGTGGCGTTGCCATGTCGGAGACGATGCCGCTGGCTCTATCCAGCCATTGGTCGATAAGCTTGATATCCCATCGTGCGGTGCCATCGACAGGGTCGGGGACAATACCTCGACGTCGATAATCGTCAAAGGTTTCGAGACTGACGCCGCAATAGGTTGCCGCATGCTGCCTTGATAACAGGCGAGGGCTTTGCTTGGGGATAGAGTCAAGAAAATCGGCGGGGAGTGTAAGGTTTACGACAATTGGAATATTGTCGTTAGTCGCTTGTACTTGGATGGAGCCTTGGTCTTGCTCAGGCTCGGCTAGTTTAGTGCTGGATCCTTTCATATCTGTTTAATCTCATTGTTAAAAACTCCTCAAAATTAAGTGTTTCACTTGTAAGCTATTATAACTCAATGGTAGTAAAACAATCAATATAATCCCTCTTTAATGCTGCCTCAAAAATTATTGTGATTTCATGGGCTCCAATAAGAAATGGAGAAAATAGTATTCTGTGCAGCGGCTCTATCCGTAATGTGGAAAACAATAAACACTAATTAACTAACAGTGGGCTTGGAAAGCCAAGCCTCCATGAAAGAAAGGAAATGGTCACCTTTCCTTTTAGGTCCACGATCATGTTCATATTTTCCTGCCATCATGTTTCGTAATTTCCGAACAGATTCGTCTGTCCACTCCATGCCTGTGGGAGTTCGATACAAAAGATCATTTAATTCCCAAGCTATTCGGTAATTTGACAAGCCCTTTTCGGCATGTTCCAAAATCACATCGCAAATTGAATATTCACCATGAACCAAATGGGTATAGTTCTTTTTCTTGGTTTCACTAATGTCCCATCTATCTTGCCATTTGGTGATGGGTGAAACGTACCTAAACTGAGGTTTGTCCTCTGGCTTGGGATTGGCAATAGAGTGTTTTACTATTTCTTTTCGTCTGGCCTTATTAAACCTACGAATAGCATCAATAATTCTGTTGCTTTGTGGGAGTTGGATAAACTTCCAACTTTTCTTTTTAAGCAGGCTCCTTTGATAGACGACATTGTTGAAATATTGGTTGCGGCGGAAGTAGCCAATATCACAGAAAATAAAATCGGCATTTTCCTTTTCGCAAATCTCGATTAGTTCATTAAGCACCTTGTTGGGGTTTCTAGTGGTTTTGGTAAATTTTTGAAC
This sequence comes from Rhodospirillaceae bacterium, assembly GCA_018662005.1. NCBI lineage: Bacteria > Pseudomonadati > Pseudomonadota > Alphaproteobacteria > Rhodospirillales > Rhodospirillaceae > Rhodospirillaceae bacterium. The sequence continues at coordinate 12,549 of JABJHA010000018.1, forward strand.
CTCGCCCTTCAGTGCTATCTTTTCAAACTTCTTGTCATTCATATATTTTGAAATCAATCCTCCTTGCATGCCGCTGTCCGGTGCCCAGCCTGTCCTCCATACAGCACCACGTATATACCCCACAGCCTTCTTACTTGCTTTTTTTGCCAAAGTGTAACTTCTTTTAAAATTCGTACAAAAACTATATTTTTATACGCAATTAAGTCAAGATTTTCAATAGGCTAAAAAATATACCAAAAAACATATACCGTATGAATTTCTCATAAAAAGTAATATGTACGAAAAAATATGTTTAATAACAAATAATTAGGATAATTTATGATTAAACATAAAATATTCAAATTGTCAGATTTTAAGACTGTAGTATCCTAAAAATATAGAAAAACGAAATGCCCACAATAATGTTGGCATAACAGGTACCACCGGAAGGGGGTGAATAAAAATGGATAGCTATAATGTAAATCTAAGCTGGGATGTATGTGCGTACTACGATGTAGTTGTAGAAGCAGCCAGTGAAGAAGAAGCCAAGGCGAAGGCTAAAGATATGTTGTGGAATGGTGATATTCAACTTAACAGCCCAATGGATGTTGAAGAATATGCTGCGAAGGAAGATATCGATGCCTATGAAGTATATGCCTACTAACAACGAAGATGTGCCTATGTGGCGGGGGCACTAAAAATATACCCGCCGCATTATTGAATAAGGATTTATTGTTATGATTATGAATAAGTTAATAATATCGTACAGGAAGGTGGCATACGTTATGGCATTTACACCATCTTTTATAGAAGATGCCATTAATACGCCATTAGAAGATGTGCTGTATGCCGATGATGGTACGATTGTTGGTGATATAGAAGAAGCGCCAGCACTTGGGGGTGCGTTATGTAACGCACTAACAGAAGTGTACCATAAAGTTAAGCATTTTAGGCATCGTATCGTAGATGCCCAAGTGATTGATGAATCTGGTGATGATTTTATTCCAATGAATAGGGTTGCCGCTAGATTATTCAACGATGCCCAACGCCACATTCCAGATAATGGGTTGCCGCCATCTTCGGTTATCCATATGAAGATTTCTAACAATGGCGAAGTTGGTGTTAAAAATATCGAATACATATTCGATAGAATCCCCAAGCCGAAGAAGATTATCTACATCACTGGTGCTGGTACCCAGGCAGATTTCTTCAATAACAGTAATGATAATCTAGAAGATGTTGAAGCGATTGGCGAATGCTAATCACATTCATCTAACATATGAATATGCTGCAATCGTGTGGTGTAACAGATAAGGAATGTTGATATGGGGCGATTTAATACAAGCAGATAGAAGCCCAATCTGCAAGCAAGGCAAGGTGGTGCCCCTTAATGATATGCCATCAAGCCATGGGCTACCCAATACATCATATGATTGATGTAGATTTTAGTAACATAAGGAAAAATACGATGAATATTTATGAATACGATTACACTGATCCAGATAACCTTCGGCAGGCTGCAAAGCTAACGAAGAAGTATATGGGTAAGGCATTGGCTAAAGCTAGGAAGATGGCAAAGAAGGGTGGCGAATCTACTTCTGTAAACACCCATTCAATGATTGCTGATATGGATAGATTCTATAAGCGTGAGAATGTATCTGGCATTTATATCTATCCGAAAAATGGTGGATGGTATGCCGATATGCGGCTCGTTGATGATGGTGATGGTTGGATTATAGGCACCCCTAATGCCAACCCCCATCCCAGCAAGAAAAAGGCAGAATCCTATGCCATTCAGGCTTTAGCATCGGTTATTGCCTACGAAGAAGGCAATATGAAGCTTAAGGATGAATCAGGTGTGCCAGAAGGCTGTACAGATTTTAGGCTGTATAACGATAGATACAACTTCCGCCTTGCTATGATTGATGGAGCCAAGCAACACCTCTTATCAATGATAGAAGAAGGTTGCGAATATGATTCATCCGAAGCTATCGATGAAGCAAAAAATTTGATTCACCAACAGATGGCATTGCCTGATTCCCAACGTGATATAAAGGGTATTCTGGCTGCTATGATTGTTTTGATGACTCACGATATCCACGTGGTTAACTACCCCATTGGATGGAATGGTGAAGGCACCGATTTAATCAATGATTTACTTATGGTGTTGAAGGGTGAATCAATTATGCACTAACCCCTACCCAACTACCCATAAAAAAGGCCCCACAGTGCACGGTGGGGCTTTTTTATTGCTTGGGTTTTGAGGTTATTTTTTCTTATTCTTGGAATAATCAACAGCCACAGCCTGAATGACCTTGGTGAGCATGCCGTCTCTGGCTTCTGAGATCACCCAATCGATGGCGGCAGGGATTTGCTTTTTGTCGGTACCAACTTCAACAGAGTTATTGCCTTTGACGTCCAATTTCCGATTGCCGTACTTCAAGGTATAGAACCAGACACCGTCTTTGCCTTCGAACCAATTGGGCTTAACTTCTTTACCTCTCGCGTTGGTTACTGTCTTACCCCTTTTTTTAGCCTCAAACGCCTTTTTCTGATCTTCTTGAATTGCACAGAAGTTATCAATCGGGTCTTTTTTGACATTGGTGTTGTAGCTTTTAGAAGCATTTGCAAGTTTGAACGTTACCATTCCAATATCCCTTTCGCTCCAGTTTATGTGTAAACGACTAACTCTCCCATGTAGGCCAGTCAATTTGAATTATTTAATAATACCGTCCATAAATGGCGTCCATTTTCTTTACACCATATCTGATCACATAACTACCTCTCAGACATATAAGTGCTCCAGGAATTAAACATCCGGGAGGAACATAACAGACAAAGATATAGTCAGGTATTACTCCAATAGAGTAAAATGTAATGATAAATATACAACCGAGTGGATTCGGATTGAAAGGAACAGAACTAACAGTACTATTTTTATGAATCGTTTTCTGTTCCTTGGAAAACATAAGAAGCCCTCGACCTAATCCACATTAGTCGGGGGCTTCGCACATCAAGGAACAAGGAAAATGACATATGAAAATAAGGAAATGCTGGAATATCTAAAATGGATTAGAACGCTGGCATTCAGAGCTACAGAAGAAAATATCACCGCCAAAGATATGAAAACCCTTTGGGTGTTTATCAATAGGGCAACAAATTATATCAACCGGGTCCCCGGCCATTATATTTCAAGAAGTAACACGTTACTAAAAAACGCAGAGTCGATCATCAACGAACGGCTGGCCGTTAAAACAACAGACATTCCAAAACTAATGGAAGAATACGATCCCGATGAATGCAAGGCCATTAAGAAGGCCGTTACGCGATTGCATAAGAAGTACAAGGGACAAGAAGAATCCCGAGTATGGAAATTCTGCCAGCGATTTAGGTTTTATGAGTCCGGCAACAGGAATACTCATACGCCATCCGCAAAGAAGTTGAATCACGGCAAAATGATGGTTGCCGCTTATGGCTGAATTTTGCCGCTTCCATAAACAAGAACTAAACAAGGTTCAAACGACAACGAAGTTGTTTCAAAGGTGCTTGTTGCCGAAAGGCAATAATGAATTTGAAAAATTGGAGTCCCAAGACGTTTGGATTGGCTGTTTTGCGAAGCAAAAAGGCAACGCCAAACCCGCCGGGACGGACTTATCTTTGTCTTCTTCAAGGGCAAAACGTATCACAATAGATATTACATATCTATGGGGTAGGTATTGGTCTTGGGGAAGGTAAAGGTAATCCTATTAATAATGGTATTGTGATACATTTCCAGAAAGTACGTGGAAAATTTAGATAAGGAATAAGCGCACCAGTATAAGCGACTAACCGGTAAGCACACTATGCCCCCAAGACATATGTAACAGCGCCCAGGCCACCTTAAAGTGGCTTGCAGGGGCTAATGAACTAACCGGGCAGCATTGCCAATCCAGATGTATAATGTAATTCATCAGATGATGGCATTATCAGTGACGAATTATGGGTGGAAGGAACTCGGTGATGGCTGAAGAACAGGTTCTCGAAGACCTTGCAAAGCTGACTAAGCGTATCGCCAATAAAAAATCCTTACCAGACGAGCAGTTCACCAAACTGGATTTGAAGTTAACTGATTCTGAAAAACGGGAACTGGATGGTCGATTACGTGATGCCTATAACGAACGGATGAACAGAATGTCTGCTAAAATTCCTAGTGGAATTCCAAGGCATGATATTTCTCAGGATAAGGGAGATGGTACAGCAGGTGAATTGAGGCGAGGAATTGAAAGAGAGAATGAAGCTATAGACAGGGAAAAGGCTGATGAAATTAGGACATCTATGACAGAGAACGAGCATCTGAAATACCTAGATGAGGTGGCTGGCAAATCTGGGATCGGAAAAAAGAAGTTTAATAAACTGAACAATCTTGAAAAACGTGCAGTCCGAATGGCGGCTGGCTATAAGATTGGCAACAAGTACGAAAAGCTATCACCGGCTGACCGTCAGTTACTTAATGATGATGCTCTTCCGCTTTATGATGCCATCTTGAAATGCAGAAGTGAAAACCGTGTACCCTCAGATGGTCAAATCAGAAGGCAGTTTATTGCTGACCTGATAATAACAAGGACGGCTGGGGAAGAATTGGGTGCTGATAGGGAAGTGGAAATCGAAGACGAGCTATCACCTGAAGAATCAGAAAAACTTTTAGAAAAGCGTATGGCGGGGCTAAAAAGATTAAGCAGATAATACTGGTGACCCAGATTTTTAATAAGCAAGCGGATTGGTACACCAGGTTTCACCGGCAAACGTGAATTCACGCAAGCAACCTTCGGACTCACAGTCCAGTACAAACTTGGCAGTGTCGAAATCAGCGTGGAATTGCTCGGAGATGCCGTGGAAGAAACCGGTTTTCTCAATCCATGCGCCAATCCATTCTTCCTTGGTACCGTTAAAGATGGTCATTCCGTCTTGGGTGATTTCCAGTGCAGTGGTCAGATCATAACTGCACCCGTGAACCAGAAAGAATAAACCCACTTTCTCGGTACCGGTCAGATGTTGGATTTCATCAAACCAAACGATCAGATTGGCTTGGGTGATTTCCAAACCAGCGAAAAGTTCCAGATCGATCTGGTTGCCCCTGATGATTTGCAGTTCGTAGTTCTCCGTTCCGTAGAGGCAATGGCGGTGTTCATATTCACCGTGGTAAGAACCAAGGTCGGTAAAAATATATCCAGTTATTGCTGTGTCACTGGGACTGGCGTAAATCAGATTCTGGGTGGTCATGACAAGGGTACCTCCTTGTGGTGATTGCCAAGGGGTGGTCGGTGTTACAGCACCTTCCATCCCGTTTTATGACCGGACGTTCGCTCTCACTGGAATCTGAGTAAAGTCAAAAATGTTTGGATTGTTGTGGGAAGGGTGGAGCACTTATTTGAGCAATATCAATAATGTAGCGACAAACAACCCAGAATGCGCATTGTCCTTCTGAGATGTGGGGTAGTTGCTAAAAACCAGACAAAGCCCCTCCTGGTGCCTGTGTCGGCGACGTCGGGGTGTTTTGTCGGTGGAGTTAGGGTTTAAGGTCTCTTCCGAGGGCGGATTTTATGGTTTTATTGAATTTTTGTTGGTTTTTTGTCTTTGAGTCTATGCCGGATTGGGCGGAACTGTGGAGAGCGATGGCGGACTTGAATGCAGTTTCTACATTTGTGGCGTTGATATCGGCTCGCAATTGCGCCAGTTCGAGTTGTTGTTTCTCAAGGTCAATCTGTTCCTGTTCGGATGGTTGCTCCGAGTACATAATCCGCATGAGGTTATGGCGTTCTATTTCTGCTGCTTGGTGGCGTTTTTGTTCCAGCTTCATCTTATGAAGTCCGCGTAATGTTATTGGTTTTGATGGCGGCTCTCTGTTTTCAAGGAATTCGTAGGCTCGCATTGTCGTTTTCCCATGTTGGTTTCTATGCGAGTATTTATTGAATAAATGGTCATGGGGCAGGAATGGCCGTGCACTTCCCGCTGGCTGCTGTCCAAAGCAAAGCGGACTATCTTGAAAATGACGATACCATCGCAACTGAACAAAAGATGTCACGCAGAACGGAATAGTGTAATGTCGGCTTAGGTATCAGGAAGCGGAAGTTGTTAAGGTGAGGGTGGATAGTCCGGAAATAGCCAGAAGCGGCCCTTTAGAAATCTAATAGAAAAGGTATACGCTAAAGTGATTTGCTCTTTAGTTTACAGCTTGTCTAGTGTCGCTACACATCGCGATAACGCAGCGCAAATATTACTGTTCGATTATTTGGCTTGGGAGGACACATGAAACAACTGATTTTTGTAACGTTGTTTGTGGGACTGGTTTCACCTGTATTGGCTGATGGTTTCATTAGTGGCAATGAATTGCGAATTACGTGTCAAACCAATCTAGCGGATTACGTATACGACCAGAAGCATATGAGATGTATGAGTTATCTTGCAGGAATATCCGATGCCGTCGGCGGCCCTGATAAAGGGATGAATGGAATTAAATTTTGCTTTCCAGACATGACTAATCAGGGACAATTGATAGAAATTGTTAATAATTGGCTAAACGACAACCCTCAAAATGGCGATTCAAATGCCGCCATACTGGTTGTAAAGGCTTTGTCGGATGAGTGGCCCTGCCCAAAGTAACGCCGTTCTAATTTCCAATGGCTTTAACCAATGGTTTACCGTGCGACCATGTTACTGAGGATTTGGACGTTAGCAATTCGACGGACAGCAAATAAATCACCATTCATCATTTTGGAACTTAAAAACGTCCGGCAAAGTCGGGGCTGTCATTACACATGCACCTGATGACCTTGTCGCAAAGTCTTGCGGCTACCTTTGCGGCGTGTCCATCGATATCAAAGTTCGGATTGAATTCCACTATATCCGACAGGGGCCAGGAAATATCTCCTGCCGCCTGCTTGTTTGCCAAATGATCAATGATTTCTTCAATCACGGCCAATTCCACACCCAAAGGGGCGGGCGAACTGACGGCTGGCATTTGCCAATGTGGCAACACATCAAGGTCAATTGACAAGTAGAGCACGTCACAGTCCTTCAGGATCGCATCGATTTTACGGCGCACGTCTTCCATCAGATGTGATCGGACATTTTGATCCAGTAAATACTCGACGCCCCAGTCTTTCGAGCGATCAAACAGGGCTTTGGTGTTCGAGGTTTCAGCCACTCCCAGGCAAAGGTAGTTCAACGCGTGTCCGCGCGCCTCAAGAGTTTGATGGATTTGAAAAAAAGGCGTGCCGGATGAAATGCCGGACTTTCCCGGTTTTCGCAGATCGAAATGGGCATCCAGATTTATGATGGCAATACGTTGATGCGGCTGATCTTCAAGAAACTTGTGCAATCCCTTAAAGCTTCCTACTGCCGTCTCATGCCCACCGCCAATTACAAGCATATGATGGGTAAAGATGAGCGATTGCGCTACCCGGTCAGCCAGCTCTTCTTGCGCGGATTCCAGGGGATCATCACCATCGTTTGCAATCCCGACGTTTCCGAAATCGATCAAATGGCCATCCTTGCCATGCCATGCTAAATTGGCGAGCGCATTCCTGATTGCATCAGGGCCTGACCTGGCCCCAACACGCCCTTGATTGCGTTCAACGCCCAAATCACAGGAAAATCCGATCATGCCAGCGACCACATCGACGGCTTGTGTGTTTAAGGCATGATGTTGGACAATATGATGCCACCTTTTAGCATTGCTCCCATCTTCAGGATCATTTCGTCCAGCCCATTCAAATTCAGGTGTCAAGATTTCCGCCTATGTTTGAAAGTCAATCAGTGCCGAAGCCCGGATTTCAGCACGATCATTATCTAATTGTAAGAATGTTGCAAAGGCATTTCCTCAAGCTTTCCTCAATTACTGCAATTTAGCTCTAACCAGTGCCTGCGCTTCCTTTTTCAAAAAAACAGAGAACGCGCTGGCAAGTCGGGACAAGGGCTTATGTGCCGGCGTCAGGATGGCGATGCGATAAAGTATCCTGGGTCGAAACGGAATAAACTCGATGCGGTGGCGATCAAGGCGGGTCAACTTGTAATTTTGGGCGCTCAGTGGGCTCATGATCGCACAGGCCAAACCTTCTTCGACAAATACATACTGCGAGGCTGCGTTCTGAACTTCGAAGCGAACCCGAAATTCCCGTCCCTCGCTCTCGAACACTTCATGAAGCCGCTCGCGGACAAAATGTTGGGGCAGAAATGATGCCATGGCCTGGCCGTCCAGGTCCTGGGGCGTAATGACCTGTTTATTAGCCAACGGACCGGTTGCGGGGACGGCGCAAAGGCAGTCCATTTCAAGTTCATCGGCTTTAACCAGCGGTGACTCCGTCGCTACTTCGGCAAACCCAAGATCGAATCGCTGCGATGCAATTCGTTCATAAACCCGATCCGAACTCTGACTGACCAGCGAGACAGTGACGTCCTTGCGGTCCTTGACGAAGCGCGAGATCAAGCGTGGCATAATGTTTTCCGCATGGACCGGCATACAAGCAATCCGCAGATGCCCGGCATCCAGGGTTCCGACTCCTTGCATGGTGCGCTGCAGCCCGTTCAACCGATTAAGGATGGAGCGAGCCTCGGTCAACAGGAAGTGAGCTTCCGGTACAGGATGAAGGCGACCGCTGCGCCGCTCGAACAGTTCATATCCAAGAGATTTTTCAAGGCCGGCAATCTGGGCGCTGATTGCTGGTTGGGTGCGGCCAATGTTTCGAGCCGCTTCAGTGACCGACCCTGTCAGCATGACCTGCTGGAATGCCTCTAGTTGATGAAGGTTCATTTGGGGCCTCTCTGATTTGTCAAAATTTAGGGGTGTGGCAGACAAAGTATATAAATAAAATTTATGGCTTTAAAACAATTAATAATTTGAATTAATTGGCGTCATATCCCTAAACTCTTTGAACAGGTGAGACTTTGCCGGAAACAAACGACGCTAAAAGTCGCTTTCGGTGATACTTCAGGGAGGAAACGTCATCAACGTAAGTGATGGACTGATCAGTGATCCGTACTGGTGGGAAGCGGCAGAACCTGCCCGCTTGCCGGAAAAGCCGGTTGCCGAGTCAAGCGACGTTGTCATCGTCGGCGCAGGATACGCTGGCCTGTCGGCGGCCCTTGTGCTGGTACGCGCTGGCCGCTCTGTACAAGTTTTCGATAAACAACGCCCCGGCGAAGGCGCGTCAAGCCGTAATGGCGGCTTGGCCAGCGCCAATATCCGCGTGAGTTTTTCAAAGATGGTCAGGACACTGGGCCTGGAAACGGCGCAAGGCATGTACGCTGAAGGCAAGGCCGCCCGCGAAGGGTTGGCCGCGTTTCTTGAAGTTGAAAATATCGATTGCGACTACCAGCCCGTCGGCAGGTTCATCGGTGCTTACCGGCCCTCTCATTATGATGCCCAGGGCCGTGAGGCCGACCTTATGAACAAACATTTCGACATCGACGCCCAGATGATTCCCCGCAGCGAACAACACAAGGAAATCGGCAGCGATTATTATCACGGCGGCATGCTGCGTCCGGACCTGGCTGGCCTTCATCCTGGAAAGTTTGTTGCCGGGCTGCTGCAAAAAGTTATCGAAGCTGGCGTCACCGTTCATGGTGAAACGGCGGTCACCGGCATCCGCCGCGACACCAATGGATTCGAAGTTGAAACCACCCGTGGCAAAGTCAGGGCAAAGCAAACCATCGTCGCCACCAACGGCTATACAGATAAAGCCGACCGCTGGCTGCGCCGCCGTCTGGTACCAGTAGCAAGCCGGATGATCGCCACCGAGCCGCTGTCATCAGATGTCATGGCGCGGTTGATGCCGAATCGCCGGATGTTCGGGGAAACCCGCCAGCTTTATCACTATTATCGACCGTCCCCCGATGGTACCCGCATTTTGTTCGGTGGCCGCGAGCGCGACTGGGATGGGGGGAAAAGTGAGTACGCCACCAGCCTGCGCAGCGATCTTGGTCAAATATTTCCAGAATTGGCGGATGTTGGGTTGACCCATACATGGTTCGGCTTTGTGGCTTTCAATCTGGATCACTTGCCGCGCGTGTTTGAACGCGATGGCGTCCACTACGCGACCGGATTTTGCGGTTCAGGAGTCGTGTGGGCATGGTGGCTCGGCTCGAAGCTGGCCTACAAGCTGATCGGTGATGCCAAAGCCGATACCTTCTTTTCATGCAAGCCGCCAATGGCCATTCCATTTTACTCAGGGACCCCGTGGTTCCTACCCTTAGCCCTACTATGGTTCGGGCTGCAAGACAGGTTTGGGGTCATCTCAAAACGATGACCGGGCAAACCACAAGCGAGTTTGGGCAACAAGCCCAACCGGTACGACCCAGCACTGTGCATTCAAGAACGCAGATATTGGAACATATCAACATCAACAATAACCAGGAGACTTACGATGAAGTTTAAAGGAAAACTCTTAGCTGCTGCTATCGCCGGCCTGACGCTGGCGGGCGGTCTTGCCCAAGCTCAGGAAATGAAGTTCTGGCGCATCGGCACTGGCGGTGCCGGCGGCACTTACTTCCCGATTGGCGGCCTGATCGCCAACGCAATCTCAAGCCCTCCAGGCTCGCGTTCTTGCGACAAGGGTGGCACCTGCGGCGTGCCCGGCCTCGTTGCGATCGCGGTTTCGACCAATGCTTCAGTGGCAAACATGAACGCCATTCATGCCGGTCAGCTTGATGCCGGTCTGGCCGGTGCGCAGAGTGTTACCCAAGGCTACAACGGCACCGGCAAATTCGTCGGTAACAAGAAGGACAAGGTTCGCGTCATCGCCAACCTGTACCCGGAAGACATGCACCTTGTGCTGCCTGAAGGCGTTAATCTTGGCAGCCTGAAAGATCTGAACGGCAAGAAGGTCGGTGTTGCCGCCGCCGGTTCCGGCACCCAGGTTTCTGTGAAGATGATCCTTGAGCACTATGGTATCGATGCCGATCAACACGAGTTGAATCTGGGACAGAGCACCCAGCGTCTCGCCGATGGTCAGCTTGACGCCTTCTTCTATGCTGGCGGCACGCCTTTCGCGTCCCTCATTCAGTTGGGTTCGACCAAGGGCTTCAACCTCTACAAGTTCTCGGATGCAGAGCGTAAGGCGATCAACAAGATTATTCCTTACTATGTTGAATCCAACATTCCGGCCGGTGTTTACGAGAACATCACCACAGATACCCCGACCATTGCGGTTAATGGCCAGTTGGTTACCAGCATCGATCAGCCAACTGATCTGGTCTATGCCATCACCAAGGCGCTATGGAGCAAGAAGACCCGTGGTCTTCTGGACAAGGGCCATGCCAAGGGCAAGGCCATCATGCTGGAAACAGCGCTCAAGGGCGTCTTGATCCCGCTGCATCCTGGTGCCGAGCAGTACTACAAAGAAATAGGCATGATTAAATAATCGCCTAAACGCATTGGCGGAAGCGGGCGCAAGCGGCGTCCGTTTCCGACCAAGTGTTATTTTAAATTTTATCAAATGTTTTCGTTTTAAGGATTTGGGGTCAGAACATGGCTGAATATGATGTCAAGAAAGCTGAAGAACTGGAAGAAAAGTACGATTCCGGTCTTCATACCCGTGCCCTTGGCCCTTGGGTTTTTCAGTTTACATTAGTTTTTTCAGTTCTTTTCGCGATCTACCACTATGTCACCGCCGGTATCGGTGCGCCCGTCGATTACTGGCATATGGGGTTTCATATGTCGGGCGTTATTATTCTGATCTTTATCGGCTTTCCGGCGATCAAGGGTGACCGCGCCTGGGAATTGCACCCCAATACCTGGTGGCGCTACGCGAACGTACCTCTTTGGGACTGGGTGCTGATTTGCGCCGGTGTCGCCTCGTCGCTGTACATCGGCGTCACCTGGTACGAAATTGATTTTGAACTTTTTGGCCAGCGTTTCTTTTTGCCCGAACAGGTTATTCGCCAGGGGGATCCGTACCCCATCGACGTTGTCTTCGGCACCGTCCTGATTTTGGTGCTGCTGGAAGCCGTGCGCCGCACCCTTGGGATCGTGGTTCCAATCATCATCCTGCTTTTTACGGTTTTCGCCATTTTCGGCAAATATATGCCGTTGGATATACTCAAGCATCCGGGCATCAGCTGGGCTCAGTACATCAACAACATGTACTTCCCCGCTGAAGGTATTTACGGCGTTACCCTGTGGATCGTCTCCACCGTGGTGTTCCATTTTGTCCTGTTCGGGGTGTTGGCGCAACGCATGGGCCTTGGTCAGTTTTTCGTCGATATGGCGACGATAATCGCCGGTCGCTACACCGGCGGCTTGGCAAAAGTCAGCGTCGTTTCATCAGCATTTTTCGGCACCATTTCAGGTTCTTCGATCGCCAATGTAGTTTCGACTGGATCACTAACCATCCCGAATATGAAAAAAATGGGCTACCCCGGCCATCTGGCCGGCGGGGTGGAGGCAGCGTCCAGTGCCGGCGGTCAAATTACACCGCCGATTATGGGCGCCGCCGCCTTTATTATGGCGGAATTCCTGGAAGTCCCCTACACCACCATCGTTATTGCCGCCGCAGTCCCCGCCGCCATGCACTATGTTGGCGTACTGTGCATCGTCCATTTTCAGGCCAAGCGCCTGGGTCTCAAGGGCGTGCCGGAAGACGAAATTCCAAAATTGTGGGTGGTCCTCAAAAGGGGATGGCCAACAGCCATGCCGCTGGTCGTTTTGATTTACGTGCTGTTCAGCGGTTTTTCACCGCATATGGCGGCGTTCTGGGGAATTACGACCGCCCTTGCGGTCGGCTTCCTCAACCCAATGCATCGAATTACCCTCAGAGACCTTTTCGAAGGCTGCATCACGGGTGTTAAATACGCCCTTGCGGTCGGCGCTGTTTGTTCCGCCATCGGTATCGTCGTCGGTGTCGTCAACGCCACGGGGCTTGGCTTCCGTCTTGGTTTCATGGTCGCCGATGGCGCTTATTCCATCGCCGAGAATGTTTACGGCCTTATTTCGTGGATTCCCTTGATGGACATTACGCTCGAGGGATTGACGCTGTTTGTATCGCTGGTACTGATCGCCATGACCTGCATTATGATGGGAGCCGGGTTGCCAACCACGGCACTATATATCATGCTTGCCACCGTCGCTCAGCCAGCCTTGGCAAGTTTGGGGATTCCACCCCTGGCATCGCATCTGTTCGTTCTGTACTACGGTGTCATCTCGGAAATCACCCCACCGGTTTGCGCATCAGCGTACGCGGCGGCCGGGATTGCCGGGGCCAACCCTTTCAAAACGGGCGTTTCTGCTTTTACACTGGGTATAGGCAAGCTGTTGGTGCCTATGGTCTTTGTCTATTCACCGGCAATGCTGATCGTTCTTGAAGAATACTTCACCTGGGGTGCCTTCCTTGAAACCAGCCTGACCTGCGCCCTTGGTGTTGCCATGATGGCAACCTGTGTCAGCGCCTACTTCATCGCACCCATGCCGACCCGCTATCGGATATTGATCGGCATAGCTGCCCTGTTCATGGTTGCACCGGGCTGGACCAGCGACTTCTACGCCTTGGTGCTGGCACTACCGGTTCTGTATCAGCAGGTAACGGCCAGCAAGCGCGAACGCGAAGCGGTGGCCGTCGCTACCTGAGCTAACGGGGATTACGCTAAATGAGCAATGTTTGGTCTACCAATGCGCTGGCGGACTGGTGCATTTCACTCGAACCAGGGCAGCTGCCGGACAAGGTGATCGCAAAGGCCGAAGACTGTTTTCTGGACGCCATAGCGTGCGCCATATCCGGGCGCAGTGCTGAAGGAACGCGTCGCGCTTCGGTCGTCTCTTCAGCGCAGTACCGTGACGGACCCGCCGATGTCTGGTTTGGTTCCCAGCAACTGCATCCGACCGGCGCAGCTTTCGTCAATTCCACTGCCGTATCGATTCTGGATATTGACGATGGTCATCGTCTGCCTTGCGGTCATCCAGGGGCGGCGGTTATCCCCGCCGCCCTGGCTATCGCCCAGGAAACATCCGCCAGTGGGTTAGATGTGCTGGCCGCTGTGGTCGCAGGCTACGAGGTCTGTACCCGTATTGGCGGATCGGAACAACGTATCGCTTACCATACGGGAAACTGGACTGGCTTTGGCGTCGCGGCGGTCGCGGCCCGGCTCAAAGACATGAGCGCAGAACGCCTGGCTCAAGCCCTTGCCATCACCGCCTACCATGGGCCACGAGTCGCCGATCTGACGCTGAGCAACGATATGGGGGCCAACGTCAAAGAAACCATTCCATGGTCGGTGGTTACCGGCCTGAACGCCGCAGATTTGGCGGCGCAGGGATTCACCGGCTGCTGCGACGCCCTGGATATTGAAGAACGCTTTAAACCGGGTCGCGCCCGAGCGGACCTTGGTAAGGGTTTCCAGATAATGAACACCTATTTCAAACGCTATTCGGCCTGTCGTTGGGTTCATTCCGCCGTTGAAGCCCTGTTGCAGATTATGAGCGAACAAAAACTGGAAGCGGCGGCCATCGACAGTGTCCGTGTCGAAACCTTTCGACAAGCCGCCAACCTGAATAATCTGACCGACCCACCAAGCCCGGAAAGTGCCCAATACTCGATCCCTTATTGTCTAGGACTTGCCGCGACCATAGGTGAAAAAGCCCTGATGCCGATGAACGCCGCAGATATTCACGATCAGAAGACAGTCGCCTTTGCTGAAAAAGTAACGGTTACTAGCGATCAATCCCTGATCGATCATTACCCGGCGACAGTGCCAGCCAGGGTCATCGTTGAAACTCAGTCGGGGCGGTTTGAAACCTTTGTCGAGCGACCCTGGGGGGAACCCGGAGGGCCGATAGGTCGAGCCGATCTGATCGCCAAATTCCAGGCTTTGGCCGCCCCACATATGCAGGAAAACCGGGCCACCGCCATCATCGCTGCCGTGGAAAATATAAAGGAAGATGGTGTCGCGCCCCTGAGCAAACTTATTAGCGCACCTGTGGAGTTATAATATGGCTAATCGCGTCACCGTTATTGGTGCTGGTATCGTCGGTATTTGTACGACGCTTTCCTTGCTGGAGAAGGGATTCGTGGTGGAGATGGTCGACAGCGACCTTCCTGGGGAAGGCGCCAGCCACGGTAATGCCGGGGTTATCTCACCTTGGAGCAGTGTCCCGCAATCCATGCCCGGAGTCCTGCATAACGTACCGAAATGGCTGTGCGACCCGGATGGACCATTGGCCATTAAATGGTCCTACGCACCCCGGTTAATTCCCTGGCTTCTCAAATTCGTCCAGGCGGGGTTAAAACACCGACTGCCGACCATCGCCGACGCAATGTATGCCCTGAACCGGCCTAACATAGAAATTTATCGCCGTCATTTAGACGGTACCGGCCACGAGCAGTTGCTCATTGATTCCCTGTATGTGCACGTTTATCGAAATCCAGTCGATGCCGACCTAAAACAACTAGCATGGCGCATGCGCGAGGAACTCGGTGTCCCCTTACAAGTGGTCGATGACGGGGAACTGCACGAGATTGAGCCAGCCCTGTCGGCCGAGTACAAGGCAGCAGTGCTGATCAAGGCCCAGGCCCGCGCTCTTGATCCCAGGGGTATTTGTAAAGCCCTGGCTGAGAAAGCCCTGTCTATGGGCGCGACCTTTCGCCAAACTGAAATCAAACATATTTCACCGGCTCCCAACGGTGGCTGGATTATGCACTCCGCCGATGGCGAATACACGACAGAAAAACTGGTCATTGCAGCCGGTGCGTGGTCAGCAAGGCTACTGGCGCCGCTCGGCGTCTCGGTGCCGCTTGAGGCTGAACGCGGGTACCACCTTGTTTTAAAAAACCCGGGCATCGTCATTAACAATTCGATCATGGACACGGAAAGAAAATTCGTCACCAGTTCGATGAACGCCGGTGTGCGTTGCGCGGGTACGGCCGAATTTGCCGGACTCGATGCGCCGCCCAACTACAGGCGGGCAAGGGTGTTCAAGCGCCTCGTCAAGAAATTGTTCCCCGAGATCAACGTCGATGAGTCAGAGGAATGGATGGGCACACGCCCGTCGTTTCCCGACAGCCTGCCCTGTATCGGCGGCGTTCCGGGTCATGACAACTTGTTTGCCGCTTTTGGCCACTCTCACTACGGCTTTGGCATGGCCCCCAATACCGGCCGCATCGTCGCCGACCTTGTCGGTGGTCAAACCTCGAGCATTGATCTGACGCCATACCGCGTTGACCGGTTCAATGGTTGAGGAGGAGGCCAAAAGCAATGAGCGTCCATGATGCCATTGTTGTCGGCGGTGGCCTTGTTGGTTCGGCGCTCGCCTACGGCCTGCAGCGGCGGGGATTATCCACGATTATGCTGGACGAGGGAGATATTGCCTTTCGTGCGGCACGTGGAAATTTCGGATTGATCTGGGTGCAGAGCAAAGGCGTTGATTTTTCTCCTTACGCCCAGTGGACATGGAAATCGGCCGAGTCCTGGGCCGACTTGAGCGCTGAATTCGAGGAGATCACCGGCGTCGATGTGGGATACCTCCGTCCGGGTGGCGCCGATATTTGTGTCGATGCCAAGGAGTTCGAGGCCAAACGTAAATTAATGCAACGCCTTCAATCACACTCACCGCATATCAATTACGAGATGCTCGACCGCAAGGCGATGGCCGATATGTTGCCCGGCCTTGGACCGGACGTGGCCGGTGGCTGTTACTGCCCCGCTGATGGTCACGTCAATCCGCTGTCTCTCTTGCGCAGCCTGCATCAATGCCTGAAAGCCAAGGGCGGCCGTATCGAAACGGGAGGCCGGGTCACCGCCATTCAGCATCAAGAATCGTCCTTCGTCGTCGAGACCGCAAAGGCCCGATACCATGGGGCGCGGCTAGTTGTCGCCGCCGGCCTCGGCACCCGGGATCTGGCGGCGATGATAGGGATGAAAGTGCCGGTGCGACCGGTGCGTGGACAAACGCTCGTAACTGAACGCTTGAAACCGTTTCTCCCCATGCCCCTGTCCAAGGTTCGCCAAACCGCCGAGGGAAGCGTCCAATTAGGGGCGTCCAGTGAAGATGTCGGTTTCGACGAAGGGACATCAAGTAAAGTTATGAATGATATCGCGGCACGTGCTGTGCGGGTTTTTCCGCATCTGCGTCGCGCCAGCGTTGTTCGCGCCTGGGGTTCGCTGCGGGTCATGACCCCTGACGCATACCCTATCTACGAACAGTCCGAACAATATCCGGGCGCCTTTGCCGCCGTCTGTCACAGCGGAGTCACCTTGGCGGCCTCCCATGTTTTTCACCTTGCCGCCTCGATCGCCGAAGGCTCCCTATCCGACAGCCTTTCCCCGATGCGCGCAGCGAGATTCCCCGCGAGTTCAGCCCATGCATAAAATCGACACCAACGACGACGGCCCCATGGTAACCATCGAATTCGAAGGTGCGCCGCTGACTGTCCGCTCAGAGGAAACGGTGGCCGCAGCCCTACTCGCTCAAAATCAATGGACCTTCCGCACCACCCCGGTAAGCGGCGCAGCGCGGGGACCATTCTGTATGATGGGGGTATGTTTTGATTGCCTGGTCGAAATCGATGGCATGGCTAATCGCCAAGCTTGCATGACGGTGGTTCGTGACGGCATGCGCGTCAAACGTCAGCAGGGTGCAGGCGATATCGATCTGGACCCGCTACCTGGAGTCGACGATGGGGACGCACCATGAAGGACCATTACGATATTGCCGTCGTCGGCGCCGGACCAGCAGGCATGGCGGCCGCCACGGTGGCGTCGGAGCAGGGCGCTTCTGTTCTGCTTTTAGACGAACTACCTGAGGCCGGGGGGCAGATCTACCGGGCCGTTGCACGCCAGCCTATCAAGGATCAAAAGATTCTTGGTGATGATTATTATCAGGGCCGAAGCCTGGTTGAAGTGCTGGCGAACAGCAGTGTTGAATACGTCGGTGGTGCCACTGTCTGGCAGGTTTCGCAGGAAAAGGAGATTGGCGTCTCCAAGGATGGTGTTGCACGGCTGTTAACAGCCGATC
Source organism: Rhodospirillaceae bacterium (assembly GCA_018662005.1). Classification (NCBI taxonomy): domain Bacteria; kingdom Pseudomonadati; phylum Pseudomonadota; class Alphaproteobacteria; order Rhodospirillales; family Rhodospirillaceae; species Rhodospirillaceae bacterium. The sequence goes on from JABJHA010000018.1 coordinate 30,505, forward strand.
AGGTGATTTTAGCGACCGGTGCCCAGGAACGGCCGTTTCCGGTTCCCGGTTGGACACTGCCCGGCGTTATGACAGTCGGTGGCGCTCAGGTGCTGCTCAAATCCTCTGGCATGGCGGTCCCCGATGCGGTATTCGCCGGTACCGGCCCGTTGCTCTATTTGGTTGCCTATCAGTACTTGAAGGCCGGAATTTCCATCCGCGCCATCCTCGATACCACACCTCGTTCCAACCTTCTGGGCGCGCTGCCCCACCTTCCTGCGGCACTCTTGGATATTGGGACGCTGATGAAGGGAAAGCGTTGGATTGCCCGCCTAAGAGCTGCCGGTATTCCCTTTATCAAAAATGTCAAGAAACTGAAATTGGTTGGTGAAAATTCCGTGGAGGGCGTTGAATACCTGCACCGGAACACATGGTGCAAGCTTGATACCGAGCACGTTTTTCTTCATCAGGGTGTCGTGCCCAACGTCAATATGGCCATGGCCGCCGGTTGCACACACCTTTGGAGTGATCGCCAACTATGCTGGCACCCGCTTACCGATGACTGGGCTGAAACCGACGTGCCGGGGATCGCCATCGCCGGCGACGGCGTCGGTATCGGCGGTGCGCGGGCAGCCGAATATCGGGGACGGATTGCCGCCTACGGCGCATTGCACCGGTCTGGTCGTCTCAACAAAATGGAACGGGATCATCGCGTCGAACCGTCCCGGCGGGCTCTTGCCGGTGAAATGCGAATTCGGCCGTTTCTCGATGCTATGTTCCGGCCATCCGACAATTTCCGTATTCCCGAAGAGGCCGACACTATCGTGTGCCGCTGTGAAGAGGTGTCAGCAGGCACCATTCGGGATTCCATTGACTTGGGTTGTGCCGGACCCAACCAGTTGAAAAGTTTTAGCCGCTGCGGCATGGGACCGTGTCAGGGGAGGTTTTGTGGGCTGACGGTTAGTGAAATGATCGCCCAGACCCGCTGCGTTCCGGTTGGGGAAGTTGGAGCGTTTCGCCTGCGTCCACCGGTTAAACCCCTGATGCTAGCCGAACTTGCTGATCTGGCGGTGGCAGCGACAACTAAGCCGGGGCTCGATTGAGCCGATGGGAAACGCCGTCCACACGGCCGATGCTATTATCATTGGCGGTGGCCTGCATGGCTGCTCCACGGCCCTCCATCTTGCCCTGCGTGGGCTCAGTCCGCTCATCGTCGAAAGGGATCACGTCGGTCGCCACGCTTCTGGCGTCAATGCTGGCGGCGTTCGTCGATTGGGTCGGGCGTTGCCGGAAATTCCCCTCGCCGAGGCAGCGCTCGAGCGTTGGCGCAACATCCGGGGCCTCGTGGACGACGGCTGTGGATTTGTCAGTCCGGGCCAGATCAAAGTCGCCGAATCCGAGACTGAGTTGCAGGCCCTGACAGCGCGACGCAAGACGGTTCTGGAGGCCGGTTTCGAACACGAAGAGATCATTGATAGGGCTCAGCTACGGGACTTGTTGCCGGCAATTTCACCCCATTGTGTCGGTGGCATGCTTGTGCGCGGTGACGGTTACGCCGATCCATTCCGGACGGCCCTAGCCTTCAAGCGCAAGGCAATCACCCTTGGCGCCCGTATTCTGGAAAACACATCAGTCATCGATATAAAGCGAATCGACGATAACTGGCGTGTGGTTTCAAATGCCGGTGATCTTGAATCGCCGATCCTGGTCAACTGCGCCGGTGCATGGGGCGGGCGCGTCGCCGCCATGATCGGTGAGCGCGTACCGGTTGAGGCGCGCGCCCTGATGCTGATGATCACAGCCCGAATGCCACGATTTATCGAGCCTGTGGTCGGCGCGCAAGGTCGCACTCTGTCATTCAAGCAAGTCGAGAACGGTACGGTGATGATCGGGGGTGGCTTCCAGGGTAGGGCCGAGCCGGAACACAATCGCACGCACATGAATTTTATGGGTCTGGGTGCTAATGCGAAAATGGCTGCGGCGTTGTTTCCGTTCATGCGCCACGCCCGGATGGTTCGTTGCTGGGCAGGAATCGAGGGACATACGCCGGATGGAATCCCGGTGATCGGGGCGAGCGCAGCCGATGGCGCATTTCATGCTTTCGGGTTTTCCGCCCACGGCTTCGCCCTGACCCCGATAGTCGGTCAAATTGTTGCCGATCTGATCGTCACCGGGACCACGGACCTACCCATCGCCGCGTTTTCCGTTAACCGTTTTTAAAGAGGTCCCATTTTGACGCTGGTTAATTCACCAAATTTGCAACAGTGCTTTCAGGAAGGAAAGAAACTTTCACAGTCGTGCCGATACAAAAGAGGTTAAGTTTAGGGTCAGCCATTATTGTGTCAGCGTCAACGGTTCCGTTGGCTGATTCGACGGAAGAATCGTTCCCATTCCCATCTGACTAGCGTTGAAATGTCCGAGTCGGGTCA
>JABJHA010000019.1 GCA_018662005.1 Rhodospirillaceae bacterium
AATGTGGGGACATCGACAGAAATGATTAATACTCATTATGATCATGTTCTAAATGAACAGAAGACAGAGATACTGACGTCCACAAAAAGACAAAAGAAGTAGCCAGTTATCTCATTTGAAATGAGATAATTCGTAATTACTGAAAACCGTTAGCTTCCTAATTTCATAGAGCCCCTCTCACACCTGCATATTTTCGCTCGCCAGGAGCGCCAAATTTTTAAGCAGTACCAAACGGCATATTCCTCAATTTCAGAGCTGTGGGGAGGAATATGCTGCTGGTGAACATGGTTTGTGCGAAATATTAGGCTGCATGAGCGAGAAAAAATCACACTCACCAAAATCACCTTCCAAAATCTGAAGAAAGTGGCTGCCTCAGCGGAGAGATGGCGGTAAATGCCATTAGTAGACTAACTTTAACTGGAGATTGAAAATGGCTTATCTAAACAAACTGAAACTGACTGATACCGCTCGTAACCGTACTATAGACCCTGTCATGCGTCGGCGGGAAAAGTTGATCGAAAAACTTAATGAGCAACGTGAATCAGCAGTGCATTCCATCGATAATACGCCGTATCTGCCAACAAAACGTGCGTGGGTTACGGATGGTGTGACTGGTGAGCGCAATCTGATCGAAAAGCCCAAAAAGGTTCGTCAGTGGTTTTGGGAAGCTGGTGGCGTATGGCTTTTCCAAATCCGTTATGGCGCTAATGTGCTCGAACTGGCGAAGGGGAAACCCACCATTGAAGTTGGCGATAAAGCAAAATTGCCAGATGTGATCGAACTCTGCATCAACGCCGTTAAAGATGGCGAACTGGATGCCCAGTTAAATGAGATGGCGGTGCAAACTGGAGCCAAACTGCGAAAGTCAAAAGCCGCTTAAAACAAAACCATGTGCAGCATCAAGCTGTACATGGTCCACCTGGGTACAGAATTCTGCCCAGATCCCTATTTTAACATGTTACCCTACTGGCCAGGTCAGGCAACTAAAATGGCTAATAATATGGTTTGACCTTTAGGAAATTATCTCATTTAAAATGAGATAAAGCGGACATTAATGTCTGGATTACCCCCTAAAAACGGACATAATCGGTAGGTGGCTGGAACTTCCGCTAATAGCCAAAAGCGGACTTAAGAAAATGGTCTTTATTTGAGTTAAAAATTAGCTCTCTGTATTGAAAAAAAGGATAGTTCACATGTTAACGTGACAGTCTCGGGTGCATCCCATATTATTATTTGAACAATCAAGACTTGGGAGCCTTGAATAAAATGCCGGATAAGGCAGCGCGTTTTGTCAGTCGCCTCACTCACAACACGCTTGCCCTCGTGCTGGCTGGAGGGCGAGGCAGCCGCCTGGGTGTATTGACCGATTGGCGGACCAAGCCCGCTGTTCCTTTTGGCGGCAAGTTCCGCATCATCGACTTCACCCTTTCCAATTGCCTTAACTCCGATATCAGACGGATTTGCGTGCTGACACAGTACAAATCGCATTCCCTGATCCAACATCTGCTGAAGGGATGGACCTATCTCAATTCGGAACATGGTGATTTCCTGGATATCATACCCGCCCAGCAGTGGCTAGATGACGACCAGTGGTATCAAGGAACGGCAGATGCCGTTTACCAGTCACTCGACATTATTGAGGGTTACGGACCTGAATATGTCCTGATTTTGGCTGGTGACCATATCTACGGCATGGACTATGGGGAAATGTTGGCGGCTCACGTCGAATCCGGAGCAGCCTTCACCATCGCCTGTAATGCCGTCCCTATGGCCGAAGCCAAACATTTCGGAGTCATGCAAATTAACGATGATGGGCGCATTATCGACTTCGAGGAAAAACCCGAATCCCCCAAGGCAATGCCGGATAACCCGGACATGGCGCTGGGAAGCATGGGTATTTACGTCTTTTCCCTGGATTATCTTAACAAGCAGTTGGTGCGGGATGCCTCCGACGAATCTTCCGACCACGATTTCGGCAAGGATGTGATTCCTTACGCCCTTGCTCAAGGAGACCATGTGCAGGCCTATCAATTCCAGAGCCCGACTCAAGGGGGAAGTCCCTATTGGCGCGACGTCGGAACCATAGACGCATACCATCAAGCAAATATGGAGCTCATTTCATCGGATCCACCTTTCGATATCTATGATCGGGAATGGCGAATCATGACCGATCAGCCACAACTTCCGCCAGCCCGCTTTCTGGGTCGTGGATCGGGCTGCGGAATAGAGAATTCCATGGTCAGCGGCGGTTGCGAGATTGAAAGTTCGAAATTATATAATTCGATGCTGTTTTCCAATGTCAAAGTATACCAGGGATGTGAGCTCAATGGCGTCCTGGCGCTTCCCGGTTGTGAGATCGGTAGGGGGTCACGTCTGAAAAATGTCATCCTCGATAACCAGTGCCGGGTGCCAGAAGGAACAGTTATTGGTGAGGACCCTGAAGAAGACGCGAAGCGGTTTATTATGTCTGATGAAGGCGTGACCGTCGTCAATCGCAAGATGCTTGGTCAGGGGGAAGGCTATATTTCAGGCGTTATCCGGGAGAAACAGGACGCCAGCCCCAAATAACGGTCAGGCTTCCTCAAGGAAGAAGGGGGTGCGAACACTGGCGAGCGTTTTTTCCAGGCTGAAATAATCTATTTTGCCCGCATCCAGTAATGCCTTGTCCTCATTACTTGAAAAGACCAGTTCGCCGAGGACCTCGAGACCGCCGATCAGTCCGGACATTCCATCACCATGAGTTTTTGAGCGGTCGCGGGGGACGAAAAAGAGGCTGATGTCGTCGCCCGGGGTATTGCGCGAAACGATGAAATTTGCTGTCAAATCATGAATGCGGCTCTTGTTTTTAGCCGCCCATCCGGAAATCCATTGCGATGCCTGTTTGAGTACGGCTTTGGGTTTACCTGTCCACACGGCAACGTCCAAAGGGTAATTTTTTAGGAATTTACCCTTTTCCCCACTCTCAAATTGTTGCCTGGCGGCGCGTTCCAATGGAAATTCCGGTTCGTCTTCCGGACGTTTGAAAAACTGAAAATGAAGATGCCCGGGAATCGATGCGCCGGCGTTAACACCATTGTAAAAACCGATATAACCGGGCATACGCTCAGCAAGCTCGACGAGATCATTCAGAAGCACGGAAACTTCCAGTTTTCCCTTTTCACAAACCGGCCATTCTTGCGATGTATGTTCAGTAGTAGCAATGACGACGTGAGTCGGCGAAAGAGGAAATGGATTCATCCAGGCGTAGTAGCTGGTTTCGCCCATATGGATTTCATAACCCATCTCAGTACCCTGTTGCTGCCAGCGGATATTGTCGCGACACAGAAAACAGCCCTCATTCCTGATCTCTGTTCCCGGTGGCGGTGTGGAAATTCCGGAACCATTAAAACGCAAAGCCCTCTCGGGATTGTACTGGATACGGAAAAATCTGGATGGATATTCAGGATGTTTGAAGTTATGGCGCTCAACAGCGTCAAGACCAATCTTGATGAAACCGCTTTCCTTCTGGTGGGCCTCCAGTTCACTCAAAGCCGCATCAAGGCCACCACCACTGATTTCAATCTCGCGAAGCCGCGAGTTCAGTTTGTCCCAGGTGTGTTCGTAATTTGTATGCATCTTGATTATCGTTATGAATCTTAAGACCCGAAAGGGTGGGGATTTATCCTACTAATGACTGCTATATAATGCAGAGAGATCGATTAAGAAATAAAAAATATCCCATTGATTCATTAATTGCAGAACGGAATGAACTTATGCGCGGCGATACCATCATCGTAGAGGCACACCACCGAAAAGCGGCTGAAGAAATTATTCCCCTCATCTTGCCCGAATTAGAAGCCTCGCCCGGAAAGTACACAATAACGGTGGCCGGTGAATCGGGCAGCGGCAAGTCGGAAACGGCAACCGCCATCGCCGAAGCCCTTGCCGAGCATGACATTTCAAGCGTCATCTTCCAGCAGGATGATTATTTCGTCTATCCGCCGAAAACCAACGATGCAACGCGCCGCAAGGACATCGCCTGGGTCGGCACCCAGGAAGTAAGGCTGGACTTGCTCGACGAGCATTTGCAGGCCTTTCGAGATGGTGCCGAGAGCGTTACAAAACCGCTTGTTGTCTACGAAGACGACGCCATTACCGTCGAGAACATGGAAATTGGACAGGCGCGAGTCGCCATCGCCGAAGGCACCTACACTACGGCGTTAAACGTTGTCGATACCCACATATTCATTGACCGCAGCTATGCGGAAACCCGTGCCCATCGCGAAAAAAGAAACCGTGATGCGTCGGAACTCGACTCGTTTACAGACGGTGTGCTGAAGATAGAGCACGACATTATTTCCGCTCAGAAACCCCGTGCCAAAATTGTTATAAATACCGACTATTCCGTAAACGTGGCTGACTGACGGTTTTTTCCTCCGAACTCCACCTAGGACAGAACGTAAATGCATATCGCTTTCCTTAACCCGCAAGGCAACTTCGACACGGCCGATTCCTATCTCGCCGAACACCCGGATTTCGGCGGTCAACTCGTCTACGTCAAGGAAGTTGCCCAGGCCATGGCCGCGATGGGGCATAAGATCGATATCGTGACCCGCAAGATCGACGATCCTGAGTGGCCGGAGTTCTCGTCCGCCATCGATGCCTATCAGGGCTTTGAAGAAAACCTGCGCATCCTTCGCTTTCCTTGCGGGGGGGCGAAGTTTCTGGGCAAGGAAGAATTGTGGCCACACCTGGAAGAGTTCGTGCGCAACATGCTCGATTTTTACGGCGACGATCTGCCCGATTTCGCTACGGCTCACTACGGCGACGGCGGTTACTGCGCCGTGCTGGCAAAAAGCCTTGCCGGGATAGGTTTCACCATGACCGGTCATTCCCTGGGTGCACAGAAATTCGACAAGCTGGGTACGACCCTTGCCAATGTTGATGCGATGGAGGAACGCTATTGCTTTTCACGACGCATTGCTGCCGAACGCCTCAGCATGAGAGAAGCCTACCGCATCATTACTTCTACTGAACAGGAACGGCGCGAGCAGTATTCGCATCCGCTATATGCCGGTGCCGTAGATGTAGACGAGCCCGGAAAATTCTCTGTCATCCCCCCCGGGGTCAACACCCGCATCTTCACGACCGATAAATCGGATATCGACGCAACTGTTAAAGAAAAACTCGATACCAAGTTCAATGGTGTGGACGGTCCGGTGGTTCTCGTCTCCAGCCGTCTGGATGAAAAGAAGAACATCATCGGCGTTGTCCAGGCATATGCCCAAAGCGAAGACCTTCGAGGCGAGTTCCCCCTGGTCCTGTGCGTCCGGGGTGTAGATGATCCTTTCACCGAGATGGACCATCTGGCCGAAGAAGAACAAAAGGTGCTGAAGCCAATCCTTGATCTCATTGAAGAGATCGGTATCCGCGATCGGGTTCATTTTCTCAACATCCAGTCCCAGAAAGAACTCGCCGCTACTTACAGATATTTCGGCGAACGAGGCTCTGTCTTTGCCTTAACGGCATTTTACGAACCATTCGGCCTTGCACCGATCGAAGCTGCGGCCTGTGGCTTGACTCAAGTTGCGACGAAAAATGGAGGCCCGTCTGAAATTTTTGAAGGCGGCACCGGTATCCTCGTTGATCCCTTTGAGCCTCAGAATATTGCACAAGGATTGCTCGAAGGCCTCAAGCGGCACGCCGAATTGTCGCCAATGGCCATACGCCATGTGCATGATACCTATACATGGCAGCGAACGGCAAAATCCTACTTGGAAGCAATTTCTGACGGCTTTAAAGGCAAGCACACCCTGGGGGCTGCGGTTCCTGAGCTGGGCGATAGCGCCCGTATCGCGGATTATCTCAATACTGTAGAAACCAAAAGCCCGAGCTAGGCGTCAAGTGCTCCCATGAGCCATTCCAAATGATTGATGGTTCTGTTGGGCGGTGGTTGCCCGCTGGCCGTTTGGGGAACTTGAACTGATCAGGTAATCACCGTCGGAGCGTCACGGCCTGTTCGCCCCCGGATATCAGCAATCTCGCCGGCGATTGAAATTAGGTCAAAAAGAACCTGTTGAGTGTCTAGAGCGTGACGCGCGGGATCGGGTTCATATCGTTCCAGATAGACACGTAGCGTCGCCCCCTCGGTCCCGGTTCCCGAAAGCCGGTAAACGATGCGCGACCCATCCTCAAACATGATTCGGATTCCCTGGGCTGTACTGACGGATCCGTCGACAGGATCCGTGTACTGGAAATCGTCGGCACGGACAATGCGCTGATTACCGAAGGAGCGCCCGGCAAGGTTCTCTATGTCATCGCGCAGGTGGTCCATTAGGGATTCCGCCGCCGTCAGGTCAATGCCTTCGTAATCATGGCGCGAATAGAAATTGCGGCCGTACTTGCGCCAATGTTCGCGCATGATTTCCTCAAGCGATTCACCTCTCACCGCCAAAATATTGAGCCACAGAAGCACAGCCCATAGGCCGTCTTTCTCGCGGACGTGGCCGGAGCCGGTGCCGAAACTCTCCTCACCACAGATTGAAACCTGGCTACTGTCGAGCAGGTTGCCGAAGAATTTCCATCCGGTAGGGGTCTCGAAGCATGGAAGGCCCATATCCTCGGCGACCCGGTCGGCGGCCTGGCTCGTCGGCATGGACCGCGCAATGCCCTCAATACCTGAGACATAACCAGGGGCGAGGTGGGCGTTGGCGGCCAATACCGCCAGACTGTCGCTGGGGGTGGCGAAAAAACACCGCCCAAGGATCATGTTGCGATCGCCGTCACCGTCCGAGGCCGCCCCGAAATCCGGTGCATCACCTCCGTACATGATCGCCACCAATTCCTTGGCGTGGGCAAGATTGGGATCGGGATGACAACCGCCGAAATCGGGTAAAGGTTCGCCATTGATGACTGTGCCTTTCGGCGCACCCAGGCGGTCTTCAAGTATATGGCGGGCATAGGGGCCGTTTACGGCGTGCATGGCATCAAAACAGACCCGGAATCCGCCCCCACTGAGCAGCGCGGTCAGACGCGGGAAATCGAATAACGTCTCCATTAATTCGGCATAATCGGAGACAGGATCGATAACTTCCACCTCCATTTCGGCCGTCATCGTTCGTCCGATGGTAGCCAGATCGACATCATCGGCATCGAGGATTTGATACGCCTCTATCGTCTTGCTGTGGGCGTAGATTAGATCGGTCAATTGTTCCGGTGCCGGCCCCCCGTTGGCGATGTTGTACTTGACGCCAAAATCGCCGTTTGGCCCACCGGGATTATGGCTGGCCGACAGGATAATACCGCCCATAGCGCCATGTTTACGGATGATGCAGGATGCGGCCGGCGTCGACAAGATGCCGTCACGGCCGACGATTATTCGGCCAAAACCATTTGCAGAGGCCATCTTGATGATGATCTGAATGGCGCGGCGGTTATAGAAACGCCCGTCGCCGCCGACCACTAGCGTCTTACCCTTGTAATCCTCAAGGGCGTCGAAGATTGATTGGATGAAGTTTTCCAGATAGTGCGGGCGGCGAAATTCCGAAACCTTCTTGCGTAATCCCGAGGTGCCGGGCTTCTGGTCATCGAAGGATGCGGTGGCGATCGATTTCTTGGTCATTGGCCTTCGTAGCCCTAGGAGGATTTGTACAGGCTCATAACTGAATATGTAACACAGCCATGCAACATTCCTCAGCCCATTTTGAATATTGTATAGGTTCAGGAAAAGGGACGTATGCCGCCGCCCTGGTTTTCAGTATTGATTCGATCAGATTAATGTCCGCTTTGAGTCAAAAGCAGACCTAATTACCCATCCAGAATGATGTCCGCTTTGCCCCCAATAGCGGACATGAAATTCCAGAAATTGGATTTAGTGATTTTGACTTCCGCTTTCCGTAGAAAAGCAGACATAATCATGCAGCCGAATTAATGTCTGCTAATAGCCAAAAGGAGACTATTACAAATACGTTATTGTAAGCTGTGTAGTTTTCTTGCATTCCTGGTGAAATTCGCGCTTGCTTTGACTGACGCATAATCAGGATCGGTTTGAACGACATGACGATTGAGGTGCAAAAATCTGATTGGGCGATTGTGGCTCTTTCCATCCTTGCTGGAATTATAGCAGCCGCCCATATTGGGAAAGCAACGGCATCCTTGCCTCTGCTTCGGAGCGAACTGGGCCTTACCATTATTCAAGCAGGATGGGTCGTTTCCATTATCGCTGCCATGGGGATGGCGAGCGGAATGATTGCTGGCATGGTCGCCGATCGTGTGGGTCACAGAAGGCAAATGATCATCGGCTTATTGACCATAGCGATAAGTAGCGCCATCGGCTCCATGGCAACCGGTTCAGGTTTGCTTTTAGCCTCCCGGTTTATGGAAGGTGTTGGTTTCATTGCCATTGTGGTTTCCGCTCCACCACTGATCATCACGTCGATCCTGTCCCGACATCGTTCAGTGGTGCTGGGGGTATGGAGTGTATGGCTTCCGAGTGGGATGGCGCTGTCCATGTTGATTTCGTCCCCAATACTGGGATCCTATGGATGGCGGTCCCTATGGCTCTTCTGGACAATTTTGAGTTTGATACTGGTGGCGTTGTTGCTGACAAAAACGGATAAGGGGCAGGGTCATGTTGCGTCACCTGAGCAACACCATTCCTTCGTGGGTAGCTTGCGATTGATATTGAGTCGTCCGGGACCGATGTTAATGGCACTTAACTTCGCCGTTTTTGCAGCCCAGTGGGGATCGATGGTGGTTTGGATACCCAGTTTCCTGGTGGAACAACGCTCAACGGAAGTCTCGACAGCGGCCCTCCTGGGCGCATTGGTTGTCGTTTTCAATGTGCCGGGAAATTTGATGGGAAGCTGGCTGTTACACCGGGGAGTGGCGCGCTGTCATTTAATCAGCGGTACGCATCTGATGATGGGCTTATGTGCTGTTGGTGTTTTTTCTGACACCTTGCCTGATGGGGCACGTTATGGACTGGTGCTGTTGTTCTCGCACGCTGCCGGATACCTGGCGGCGGCCATGTTCGCTTCGGTGCCTGTGCATGCACCCTCCCCGCAACAATTCGGTGCCACCAATGGTTTGCTTATACAGGGTGCCAATTTTGGCAATTTTTTCGGGCCGCCTGCCGCGGCGGCTATTGTCGCCGCCCTAGGTAATTGGAACGGGGTTCTTTGGCTTATACTGGCGTGCGCTGGGACGGGATTCGTTTTGTCCCTTTGGCTGACGTTGATCGAAAAGAAAAGGCTCACGGGTGAGAGTGTCGGTTAATTACAGAAACCCAAACCCCGAAAACCCCGTTAAATGAGCCCTTTTCGCTTCAGCGAATTTCATTCATCAGTTCGCAGCGCATTAATCACTTTTTCCGGTGTGATCGGCAAGTCGCAGATCCTTACACCAATTGCGTTGGCGACGGCGTTGGCGATGGCCGCGGGTGTCGGCGTCAGGCCTACTTCGGCGGCTCCCTTGGCCCCGAACGGGCCAAGGCCACTACGTGATTCTAAGATGATGGTCTGAATGTGGCACAGATCCATGGAGGTCGGACACAGGAATTCACTTAAGGAAGGCGTCATTAGTTGCCCTTCCCGATAGACCATTTCCTCGCTGAGAGCGTAGCCGTGTCCTTGCGCAGCCGCTCCTTCGATCTGGCCTTCCACGGCCTGCATATTGATGGCCTGTCCGACGTCGTGGGCGCCAACATTCTTGGTGACTGTGATTTCGCCGGTTTCCGTATCAACCGCAACTTCAACCGCGTGAGCGCCGAAGGTGTAATCGGGATGAACTTGTCCCTGGCCCGTTTCCGGGTTCAGGCGTTCGCCGGTCGGGGCCCTGTAAACGGCCAGTTCCGAACGGTGAATGCCATCGGCGGCGCACATTCCGGCCAGATCGGCCAGGGTCATTGAGCGCTGCTGATCGCCGATGACGAACACCCGCGCAGCGGCTATGTCGATTTGTTCGGCGGGCACATCTAATTCCTGTGCTGCCCGGCTCGTGAGACGTTGGCGCACCGCGTGCGCGGCAAGTTTTACGGCGTTACCGCTCATGAACACGCCGCGCACTGCCGTGCATGTGCCGGCATATGGCGTGGTCGATGAATCGCCATTATGGACGCTCACGCTATCCAAGGAGACACCGAGAACTTCCGCGGCTATCTGCGCCAGGGTGGAAATCTGCCCGGCCCCGATATCCGGCATGCCGCACCTCACCAGCACCGTGCCGTCCAATTCGATGCTGACCCATGCCTCGGCCGTATCATTCAGCCACACGAGGCGCCCGTAGGGCTGTTGGTATACGGCGACGCCGTGGCCGAATTTAATAGGCCCGGCATTGGCAGGACATTGCCCCAAAGCCGCGAGCGCACGGGTAGCGCACTCGTCGGTCCATACCGCGCTTTCAATGCGATAGCCCGTTGTGATGGGGTCACCTGTATTGAAAAAGTTACGGCGTCGCAATGTCATGGGGTCAATGCCAAGGGCTTTGGCGGCCTCGTCCATTTGTTGCTCATAGGCTATGCAGGCCTGGGCCGCGCCGAAGCCACGAAAGGACCCGGTGTACATGTTGTTGGTGGCGACGCATCGGGAATCAATTTGCAGGTTTTCCACCCTGTACGGCCCGGGCGCAGTTTCGGTCGCATACATCAAGACATACGGCGAGGTATATATATAGGGCCCACTATCCGACGTGATATCAATTTTGGCGGCGGTGATCATGCCGTCCTTGGTGAAACCCGTTTTGTGGCTGATGGCGAAGGGGTGGCGCTTGGCGTGCCCGAAGAAAGACTCCTCCCGGGTGTAACACATGCGCACCGGCCGGCCGGTGGCTTTGGTCAAAAGCGCAATGAAAATTTCCACCGTGACATCGACTTTACCGCCGAAGCCGCCACCGACCATGGCCCCCCGGATACGGACCTTGGCGTGGGGAATTCCGAGCGCCTCGGCGACATCGCGGAAACGCTCGATATTTTGCGTCGAGACCCTGATATTGATGACATCGCGTTCGTCGACCCAGGCCAGTCCCACCTCGGGTTCGAGGAACGCATGTTCGACGAACTGGGTGCTAAAGGTGTTTTCGATGATCACCTCAGCGGCGCTGAAACCGGCTTCCAGGTCTCCCTTGCGGACCTTGTATTGGGCGACGATGTTGTCGGTACCAAAAACGATTGGAGCGTCCGGTTTCAGGGCCTCAAACGGATCGTAGACACCGGCCACTGGCTCCAGATCGAATTCAATCAGGTCGATGGCTTTTTGGGCGATAGCCGAAGTTTCCGCAGCCACCAGGGCAATCGGCTCACCGTGATAGCGTACGATGTCGTCGATCAGGATCGGTTGGTCGGTTTGCTGTGATTTGGCGGTGGCCCGGCCGTGAAGGTCCGTTGAAACGGAATTGTTGATCAAGTCATCAGAGGTCAGGACGCTGGCGACGCCCGGCAGTTCCAGCGCCCGCGAAACATCAAGACGTGTCAGCCGGGCGCTGGCTAGTGGACTTCGAAGCACCTTGGCATGCAGCATGTCGGGCATCGAATAATCGCCTGCATAAAGCGTCTTGCCGAATACCTTGTCCGGCGCGTCGATGCGCGCAAGCGGCTTGCCCACTTGTCGAAATTCGGCGTTGGCTTTCGGAAGCTTGTGATCGACGATATCGTTCATTCGGCTTGCCCCTGCCTGCGCACCACCCTGGCCGCTTTGGATACGGCCTCAATGATCTTGGTGTATCCCGTGCATCGACACAGATTACCGCTTAAGGCGAAGCGGATATCGTCTTCGCTGGGATTGTCGGTGGCGTTTTGCAGCATCGAGTGGGCGGCGATGATGAAGCCCGGCGTGCAATAACCGCACTGGGCGGCTCCGCCGTCGATAAAGGCGCTGTGTAACGGATGCGGGGCGTCGGGACAGCCCAGACCGGACACCGTAGTGATAGCCTTGCTGTCAACAGTCCAGGTCAGGGTCAGGCAACTGTCCATGGCGACGCCGTCGATGAGCACAGCACAGGCGCCGCAATCGCCTTTTTCACAGCCGCACTTTACGTCCGTTTGCTCCAGATGGCGCAGCGTCTCAAGTAATGTTTCGTTGCTGGCGACTTCGGCGGGCTGGATTTCGTCGTTGATAAGCAGGGAAACGGTCTTTGTTCGTTTCATCGGGGCTGTCCTCCTTCCTACAGGCTGACCCAGGCCTTTTTGAGCAAGCGCCGGGTCAGCGTGTGAACCGTATGTCGCCGGTAGGCCGCCGTGGCTCGAATATCGTCTATCGGATCGCAGGCGCTAACAGCCGTCTGCGCGGCCATCTCTATAAGGTCGGTTGTCAGGATTTGATTTTCCAGCATTTTTTCGGCTTCAACCGCCCGCAGGACGACCGGGGCCACGGCGCCAAGGGCGATACGCGCCTTAGTGCAGCGCCCGTCTTTGCGCTGCAGGGCCACGGCGACGCCGGTCACGGTGATGGCGTCGCCCTTGCGCCGCGCCAGTTTGCGGAATTGATTGGCGAAATTGACGCCGGGTCGCGGCCACCAGATGTCGGTAATCAATTCATCGGCGCGGCGCTGGTTTTGCTTATAGCCAACAAAGAACTCATGCAACGCGACATCGCGTGATCCGGTCATACTGCCAAGCGTCACGACGGCGTCCAGCGACAGCAAGGGCGGAACCAGATCGGCGGCCGGCGAGCCGCAAGCGATGTTACCGGCGACGGTGGCGCAGTTACGCACCATCTGGCCGGCGAAAACCCGGGCCGCGTCAACCAGCGACGGCCCCAATTGCTGAATGACTGAGGACTGCAAAAGCTCGCTGACGGTGGTCGATGCGCCTATGCGCACGCGCTGCTCATCGGCCTCGATACCGCGCATTTGGTTGATGTTGACGAGGCTGATCAGCCGCTCGCTGGCCACCCGGTGGGCCCGCAGATCGACCAGCAGGCTGGTGCCGCCGGCCAGTGGCAAAGCGTCGCCTTTCGACAACTGCGCAAGCGCAAGGTCCAGGTTCTCGGGCAGCTCTAGGTCAAATTCAGGTAGCATAAGACGATAATAAGTACGTTTTCTCGTCGCCGTAAATGGACAATAAAATTTGTCTGAAGGAATAATTATTTCACGGCAATTTCGCCCTGCGCAATAGGATCAGTGACATTAGCCTTGGCGCGGGCGTAGAATTGGTCTCTGGTCAATCTGGGTAATATATTAACGTGCAAAAACTTCGATACAGACTTCCTCCACTGAACTCTCTGATCGCCTTCGAGGCGTCGGCCCGCCATCTCAGTTTTACGGCGGCCAGCGAGGAATTGATGGTTTGTCGCGAAGCGGTCAGCCGCCAGGTTCGACTCCTTGAAAAGCATCTCGAGGTCAAACTTTTTAACCGGCTTTATCGGACCCTGGAGTTGACCGAAGCGGGGCTTGCCTTCAGGTCCGGAACCGAGCAAGGCCTGGAAACCATCGCCCTCGCGGCGATGGATGTCAAACATCTAAACGAAACGGCCAAAATATCGGTCAGCGCGACTATCGCCATCACCTCATTCTGGCTGAGGCCGCGATTGCCGCAATTTCGCGTCGATAATCCGGGTCTGGAAATACGGGTGCGGGCAGCCGACATGCCGCCCGACATTGTCGCCGAAGACATTGACGTGTGTCTGTTGTACGGCGATGGCAACTGGTCCGACCTCAAGGACATGGTCCGGCTTTATGAAGTCGATATCTTTCCCGTTTGCTCGCCGGAATATTTGCACGACAATGGCCCCATCAACTCGCCGAATGATCTTCGCGGCCAAACCTTGCTTGACATGTACTACAAGGCGACCCGCTTCTCTGTAGATTGGGCGTGGTGGCTGGGCGAATGGGGAAACCAGCTGCCGCCTTCCTACCATAAACTGGGATTTGACAGCTACGTCAACGTTGTTCACGCCGCCTGGGATGGACAGGGAGTCGCCCTCGCTTTCAGTCATGTCGCTGACGAATTGTTATCCAAAGGCCGTCTGGTTCGCCCCATTGAACATACATGTAAAGGCCAAGGCATGTACCTGGGCGTTCCCAAAAACAAGAAGCCGTCAAAGTACGCCCAGACGTTCATTGACTGGGTGGTTAGCGAAGCCCGCGACTAGCGAATTAATATCAAACCCAAACGATGACCGACGGGGACATCTTCGGGTGCGGTGCTGCCGCCGATTGGAAAAATATCCCAACCGGCGTTGGCGGCCATGATGAACACATCCATCCCCATGCTTTCCATGGAAGCCCTTGCCCGCAGGGGATGCTTGCATCCTTCTCCGACTTCCAGGGCGATGCATTTGTCATTTTGACAAAAATAAGGCTTGCACGGACCGACCCCGAAACCCAGCGCCAGATGGTAGCCATCGTAAAAGGCGTCGGCTTCTATCTTTCCGACAATCTTGTAAGCATTCAGGCCACTTGGCACGTAGGCCCTATCTTTCAGGGTATTGGGCCCGGCCAGAACATCGGTCGTGACTTCAATATCAATAAAGATGCCGTGCTCGTATTTTCCAAGCAGCAGCCTGACGTCCGGCAGTTCCATGGCGTAAGGCGGGCAATGGACATTGGTGCCGTGGAACCTGCATTTGGGGTATGTGCATTTGGCCCTGACGCGCTCATCAATGATAATATCCGAACTGGCGATTATCTTGGTCCTCGTCGCCCCCATTTCCATGGCGCTGTCACAGTATTTGGTCAAATCTTTTTCAAATTGAGCCTTCGGAATCCTTGCAACAATTTTCCTGTGCGGCTGGGCGGCATTTTTTTTGGCCATTGGATTTCTCCGATATTAAACAGGTGATTTTTTGCCTAAGGCATTAAAATTCCCGGCAAAAACGTGATGAGTTGGGGAAAAGCCACCATCACCAGGATGACAGCCAGAAGAACAAAGAAGAAGGGGGCGCAGCCCCTGACAATTTCATTAAATGGTAAATCAGGGCGCAGGCCCTGCAAAATAAACAGGTTAACGCCAACCGGGGGAGTTAGCAGGCCGACCTCGATAAGCATGGTCTGAATAACCCCAAACCAGACGGGATCGAACCCCAACGCCATAACGATAGGAAATGTGATTGGCAGGGTCATGACAGTCATCGAAAGCCCGTCCATCAGCATCCCCAAGATCAGATACATGATCATGATACCGACAAGAGTGGCCATGGCCGGCAAGCCCATGTCGATAACCGACGCCGACAGATCGCGAATAATTCCTGCGTTGCTCAAATAGATCTGCATAAGTTTGCCGCTCAGGTAGATCACCAAAATCATGCTGCTTGTGCCGATGGTCTTTTTTATGGCCCTGCGCAGCGCATCGAAACTGAGCAGGCGATGGCTGGCGGCCAATAAAAAAACCAGGGAGCAGCCAATAGCCGCCGCCTCGGTGGCTGTTGCTATACCTGCGTAAATGGAGCCCAGCACACCGATGATCAGGACCAGAACAGGCCAGATTTTCAGGAGGGCGACGATGGCCTCACCCGTCGATGGTTTAGGACCGGCGCTGGCATCAGTTGCGATCAGAGCGGGTTGAATTTTGATCCTGACGGCAATGTAGGTCATATAGGCGCCGACCAGAACAAGGCCAGGAATAATGCCGCCAATGAACAGTTTGCCGATTGAAACCTCTGTCATGATTCCGAAGATAATTAGGGTTATGCTGGGTGGAATCAGTATCCCCAGGGTGCTGCCGGCGGCCACGGAACCAACGGCTATGTTTCGATCGTAACCACGGGCCTCCATTTCCGGCAGCGCCACCGAGCCAATGGTCGCGCAGGAAGCCAGACTTGAACCGCTACAGGCGGCGAAGGCGGCTCCAATGACAATATTGGAATGAAGCAATCCACCAGGCAGCAGGCGATCCATAAGCGGGTATATTCCGCTATAAATTCGTTTGCTTAAGCCGGTTTCAAAGAGCAGATAACCCATGAAAACGAATAGCGGGATGGAGACAATAATGAAATTGGCCAGGCTGCTCCAGGCGATAAAGGCAAGCGATAACGCCATGTCAGTGCCAAAAGACAGAAATAACGAGCCGACGGCAAGTAATCCCAGTCCAAACGCAATAGGCATACCGCTAAAAATGAGGATAAAAAGCGCGAGTATATATAAGGCTATAGTCGTGAATAAATCCATATTACCTCATGCCAAGCAAAATCATTTATTGGTTATTGGTTTTGCCTTTTGCGTTGTTTTTATTGATTATTTTTTTAGTCATTCTGGTAATTTCAATGACCAGCTGAATGGAAAACAAAGAAAAGCCTGCGCCCATCACCAGTTGGGGATATCCTAGGGGGGTCAGGGTCGGATACAAGGCAAGGGCCTTCGTTTCGATATTGCCAAAAGCCATGATAAAGCTTTGCTGGGCCAGCAGCAGTATCAGGCCCAGGCCTAATACATAGCCAATCAATACGACGATTTGTCTTGGCCCGTGGGGTATCTTGGTAAGCACAAGATCGGCCTTGACGTGGTAGCCATTATTCAAGGCGTAGGCGGCTCCGGCCAGGCCAATAATGGGCACCGCGTATTCGGAATATTCAACCGCGAAGGGAAAGCCAAAATGAAATAAATTACGGGCGATCACCTCGGCCAACACCAAGACGCCCATCAGACACAAGGCGACGCCGGCGATAAAAACGCTCAATTTCGGTACAAAGTCAGCTATTTTTTGTGACAGACTCATGAATTTTCCAGCAAAAAGCACAGGTTCCCATGAACAATCAGGGAGCCTGCGCTTTCACCTTTATACTGAATCACCCGTTATTTGCCTAAGGCATCACGGACTCGTTTCGCCATTACCTGAACTTCAGGCGGAGCAGCCTCTAACCACTCGTCACGGATCTGTTTGTCCACCGCTCCCGCTTTGGCCAAATCCGCCGCTGACGGTTGAATGATGGTCATGCCCAGCTCCTGCATCTTTTTAATGGCAGGGGCGCCTGCAGCCGCCTGTTGTTTCCATTCCTCAATCTCGACCTTGTTGGCTTCTTCGACCAGGATGTTTTGCACATTGGCTGGCAGGGCGTTGAATTTTTCCAGGTTTACGAAGGTCGCGAAGACCACTATTCCCGACGGCCACCAGTTGTAATACTTGGTTACTTCATGCAATTTCGCTTCAAGTACGGAAACCGGTGAACTGGAATTGGCTTCCACGACCCCGGAGGCAAGCGCCGTATAAAGTTCGGAATACGGAATAGAGTGCGGAACACCCCCCAAACGTTCAATCCATTTGGACAAGGGCAAATTCCAGGTCCGTGCCTTTATGCCCTTAAAATCGTCGACCGTCTTTATCGGGGTTTTGGAAATCCAGCCGGCCACGGGCTTGCCCGCGCCCTTAAGCAGCTTCAGGCCCATTTTTTCCTGGGCCGCTTTATCGAGGTCGGATTTGATCAGATACCAGCCCTTTTTGGCTTCCGCTAGATTAGTAAAAAACGGTTGGTCAAAAATACCGAAAGCAGGTATTTCTGTAATTGCTGCGGTTATCCCTTCGGCGGCTTCAAGTTGTTTTTTGCTGACAACACGATGAACGCCCCATCCGCTGTAGCCTAGTACTTTTGGCTGAAAAATCGTAATATCCAGGTCACCACCGGTGCGTTTCCTGACCGCGTCGGCCATCTTCGCAAGAAGTGTAGTGGTAATTGAACTTGCTGGTTCGTACGCCTGCAGGCGCCATTTCTCAGCGGCCACCGCAGTGCTCGCCATTACTGAAAGTCCGAACAGGGCGGCTAAACCCAAAGAAATTATTTTTTTCATTACAGTGCCTTCCTTTCCGTCATTATCCTGTTGCACGAAAAATCTTCGTTTGTTTATCTATTTTCTGTAAAGGCAAAAAGAGGTTGAGGTGGGGCAACTTTTTATTCATGCGGTGGTTTTATTTATCTTGGGGCGAAAGATTATAACTCAAATCAAGGACCGAGGATTAGTAATCTTGCGGCCAAACCATTGGCAAGCTATGAAATGAACAGGCCAACAGGATCGCACGAATAATTTGTTGCCTTACTCCAATTCTTTGTCGGGTTTACCACAACGGGCTTTATTGATTAGTACCAATCATAACAAACATGCGATTGATTAGTACCAATCATAACAAATATGCCAAAAGAAGTCGAAATTTGGGCGATACAATAAGAAAGCAAATTGAATGCTGACACTGACCTCAGCGTTGCATCGGGCGTCCAAGGTGTTCGGGAGCGAACCCGCTGTTATTGACCCGGAAGGTGAATATACCTGGGCCGAATTCGTTGATCGCATCGCCCGTGCCGCAAGCATCCTGCAATCGCTGGGGGTCAAACGCGGAGAGCGCTTCGGGATTATCAGCCGAAACAGTTTTCGCAAAGCCGAAATCATGCATGCAGGGTACTGGATGGGCGCCATACCTGTACCCGCCAACCATCGCCTGGCCCCCCCCGAAATAGCCGCCATCTTCGAGGACGCCGAATGCAGGGTTATCGCGGTGGAAGACCATTTCCGCTCTGTGCTTGGGCACCAGGCGCTGAAGGCATGGGCCGGCGATCCCATCTGGCTTGTTCCGCAGACGACGGAAATCGACGGAAACAACTACGAGAGCTTGCTGGCAACCGCCGTCCCTGCCCCCATGGGCGCTGTGGATGAAGACGACGACGCGGTGCTGCAGTACACCGGCGGCACCACTGGCCGTTCTAAAGGCGTAAGGTTGACTCACCGAAATGTCATTACCAACGCCCTGCAGATCGCCAGCGCCATTCACCCCAAGATGGGTGATGTACATTTGCACATAAATCCCATGTTTCACTCCGGGGATTTGCTAACCACCATGTTTACCCTGGTCGGCGCGACGCACGTCTATGTTCCGGAATTTTCCGGCCCAAAGCTCTTCGAGGCTATCCAGAAATACCGCATTTCCTTCGCCATGCTTATACCCGGAATGATCATCAAGGCCTTGCAGGAAGCCGATCCGACCCAATATGACCTTTCTTCGTTGCAAAAAATTTGGTACGGCGGGTCTTCCCTTTCCGTGGAATGGATACTGAAAACCCTTGATGCCTTTAAGAACGTACAGCTCGTACAATGCTACGGCCAAACCGAGTCCGCGCCAGCCGTGACATTGCTTTTGCCCGCCGATCACGCCGAAGCGCTCGAAACCGGAAACACCGAAATCCTCAGTAGCGCCGGTCGCTTGCTGCCGGGCATGACTATCAACATTGTTGACGCCAATGGTCAGGACGTGGCGCTGGGCCAGCCTGGTGAAATAGTGTTAAGCGGGCCCAACCTTTCCCCAGGCTACGTCAACCGCCCCGAAGAAACAGCTGCAGTGTTTAGGGATGATCGCTTCTATAGCGGCGATATCGGACGCATGGATGAACGGGGTTACCTGTATGTCCTCGACCGCAAGGTCGACATGGTGGTGACTGGCGGCGAGAACGTTTATTCCTCAGAGGTCGAGATCGCCCTCAGCCAGCACCCGGATGTCCTGGAGTGCGCCGTAACCGGGGTCCCTGACGACACCTTCGGCGAAGCACTGCTGGCCGGCATCGTCGCCGCGCCCGGGAAAAATCCCACTGAACAGGAGCTGATCGCGCACTGCCGTGAATTTATCGGCGGCTTCAAAATTCCAAGGCGTTATATCTTCCTGGACAACTTACCTAAAAGCACCTTGCACAAGGTCCTTAAGCACGAACTTAGCGCCCTCTACATCAATGCCCTTGATGCCCAGACAGGTGAACACTTAATTGAAAGTGCGCGTGAGTAGCACCAAGTATACGATATTGGATCAGAATATGGCTAAGGCGAACAAATCAAAGAAAACAGTCCCCATTTACTGCTCGCAGTGCAGTGCTGGGCCCGATCTGATGAAAGTCGAGGTCGAGGATGGCGTCGCCACCCGCGTCGTCTCCAACTTTGATATCGAGGAAGAGCATCCGGGCGGCGGGCGCGTCTGTGTCAAGGCCTACGGCCTCATTCAAAAGACCTACAATCCGAACCGCGTCAAGCAACCCATGAAGCGGACCAACCCCAACAAAGGACGCCACGAAGACCCCGGCTTCGTTCCAATCACCTGGGATGAGGCGTTCGGCATTGTCGGCGAAAAGATGCGAAAACTGCGCAGCAAGGGTCTGCTCAATGAGGAAGGTTTTCCGCGTCTGGCCATCACCACAGGTGGCGGCGGCACCCCGGTTCAGTACATGGGAAGCTTTCCCGCCTTCATGGGCGCCTGGGGCAAAATTGATCAGGGATATGGGGCCGGACAAGGCGTCAAGTGCGCCCATTCGGAACACTTGTACGGTGAATTGTGGCATCGCGGATTTATCGTCACGGCGGATGTGCCAAAGACCAACTATATTATTAGCTGCGGCTTGAATTCCGATGCCTCCGGCGGCGTCGTCGGACTATGGCGCGAGGCCGACGCCCGCGACCGCGGGGTCAGGCGAGTCCAGGTCGAACCGAATATGTCGATTACCGGTGCCGTCGCCGCCGAGTGGGTGCCGATCAAACCGAAAACCGACGCGGCCTTCCTGTACGCCCTCATCAACCGGATAATTGTCGAGCGGCCGATTGAAGAAACATGCGATCTTCCTTTCCTCAAAAAGCGCACCAACTCACCCTATCTGATCGGTCCCAACGGCTGGTTCCTGCGCGACCCGGAAAGCGGCAAACCGCTGATCTGGGATCTTGCCGATGGCAAGGCCAAGCCCTTTGATAGTGACATCGGTGACGCGGCCATTCACGGTCAATACAACGTTTCGGGGGTCGAGCACGGCCCCGAGGATGAAAAGATTTTTCATCAGGATGTAGAAGTCAAACCGTCGTTTCAAGTTCTCACGGATGAAATGCAAAGCTTCAGCGCTAACTGGGCTGAATCAGAATGTGAGATTCCAGCCGAAACCATTCGCCGCATCGCCGACGACTATGTGGCTAATGCCTGCATCGGCGAATTCACTGAAGTCGATGGCCAGAAGGTTCCCTTCCGGCCGGTCGCCGTGGTTCTTGGCAAGGGAACCAATAATGGCTGGGGCGCCTATAGCTGTTGTTGGGCACGCACTATGCTGGCCAGCCTTGTCGGCGCACTTGAGGTTCCTGGGGGCACCCTTGGCACCGCGGTCAAGATGTTTCGCCCGGCCCGAACCCGTATCGGATCAGTTGTCGCCGGCGAGGATGGATTCCTGAAGTACGTCTTCAACCCGACCTCGGCCAAAGACTGGAAGCGCAATCCGAGCATCAGAAACGCTTACGAAACCCTGATTCCGCACCTTACAGAATCTCCCTGGGCGCCAGCCCTTGGGCCCGCCCATCTGCCCTGGTTATTCCAGAAAGAAACCCCGAAAAACTGGTTGCGCACGGCCCCGCCCGACATCTGGATTTGCTACAGAACAAATCCGTCTATCAGTTCGTGGAACGCCCACGAGGTTGGCCAGCGCATCGCCGAATTTCCGTTCACCGTCGCCATCGCTTACACCATGGACGAAACCAACCACTACGCGGACATTCTGCTGCCCGAGTCGACCGATCTTGAAAGCACTCAATTAATCCGTATCGGCGGCACCAAATTTTCGCAAAACTTCTGGCATCATGAAGGATGGGCGATCCGCCAGAAAGTGGTCGAACCGCTTTACGACACCATGGACATGTCGGATATCAGCTTGCGCCTGGCCCAGGAGGTCGGCATCGTCGAAGACTACATCGAAGCCATCAACAACGGAGCCGCCGGATCGCGCCTGGCGCGTGAAGGAAAGTACGATTTCTCGTTGCCCAAGGATGACCCCCCTTCCAGCGACCAGGTGTGGGACAGTTTATGCAAGGCGGTAAGTTGGGATATGAGCGAGGGCAAGGAAGTTCACGATCTTGCCTGGTTCCAGGAACACGGCTTCATGTTGACAGATTTCGATGAAATCAACTGGTACATCTATCCGGAAATGGAACGCCAGGATTTGCGTTTTGAAATGCCTTATCAGGAACGCCTCACTCGTCACGGTCGCCAACTGGCTCACCGCTTGAAGGAAATCGGCGTTGACTGGTGGCAGGAACAGCTTAAGGAATATGAATTCCTGCCCGCCTATTACAGCTTTAGCGATATATGGGAAAATTACGCCGCCGAATTCGGCCAGGACCCGAAAGACTACCCCTTCTGGGCCCTGACATCACGCTCCATGCAGTACTCCTGGGGGGCAAATGTCGGCATTCCGATGATCAATGAAATGGCCCAAAATATCGTCGGCCATAATGGTGTCATCCTCAATCGCTCCAGTGCACGTGAGCTTGGCATCACCGACGGAGACGACATCGTCGTCGAGTCGGTGGTCGGGACGACCGAGGGAAAAGCGGTCCTGAGAGAAGGTATCCGCCCCGACTCAATATTGATGATTGGTCAATTCGGCCATTGGAAAACGCCTGTGGCCAAGGATTTCGGTTTGGCCAATCTTAATTTTGTCACCGATATTTCCCTGAAGCTGACGGACAATACGGGCAGCGGCGCAGACCTTATGCGGGTACGCGTATACAAAGCGTCCGAACGTAGCCGTTATGAAAACAAGGTGGCCCAGTGATGCAAACCGGCACTCCTCAAACTCCGCGATGGGGCATGGTCATCAATCTCAATCGCTGTGTCGGTTGTCAAACCTGCACCATCGCCTGCAAACAGGCCAACGACACCCAGCCGGATGTTCAGTGGCGTAGAGTTATCGATGCCGAATTCGGAACCTATCCGGATGTCGAGCGTCTGTTCCTGGTCGTAGGCTGCCAGCATTGCGCCAATCCGCCGTGCGTTCCCGTATGTCCGACCGGGGCCACCCGGCAACGCGCCGATGGTCTTGTGACAATGGATTACGTGACCTGCATCGGCTGCGCTTCCTGCGCCGCCGCCTGTCCCTATCAGGCCCGCACCATTGTTCATCAGCACAAATGGTACTATGGCGTTGAAACCCCGCAGGAAGCCCACACCCGCCACCGCGAGCGCGAGGGAGTGGCGCAAAAATGCACCTTCTGTGTTGATCGCATCGACGAAGCGATGGAGGTCGGATTGAAGCCGGGCGTCGATTGGGACGTGACCCCGGCCTGCGCGGCCAGTTGCCCAACCCAGGCCATCGCGTTCGGCGACTTCAATGACGCCGCCAGTAATGTCTCGGTGCTGGCCCGCGAAAAACCCAATTTTCAGATGCATGACGAATTGGGTACCGACCCGCAAATTCGATATCTGTATTCGACGCCGGCGGTGCCCGGACGCAGCCCTGATGACGACGACGAACGACTGGCTGACCCGTCCAATTGCCTGGTCGGTAAGCTGCAAAAATTCTGGGATTGGCGTGCCTCCATGAACTGGTGCTTCGGCGGCCTGGCTACGGGCTTCGCCATAACCGGCTGGCTGGCTTACCTGTTGGGGGCCATGCCCGCACAGGCGTTGACCACCGTCTATGCTGGGGCGGCGATTTTAATGGCGATTGGTCTGTTTTTCGTATCCATGAAGATCGGTCGGCCCCTGCGCGCCTGGCGGGCCATCATGCGACCGCAAACCTCGTGGATGTCACGCGAACTTTATATGGCGGCTGTCTTCTATGCGGCGGTTCTGGCCGCCCTGATTTGGCGCCACCCGCTGGCTTTCAACATTGCCGGGTTGGCGGCCGTAGCTTTCCTGATTTGCCAGTCGAAGATATTGCATATGGCCAAGGGCGTTCCGGCCTGGCGGGCGCCACTGGTGCCGTCGATGATCATCGCCACGGGACTTTTGGAAGGCTTTGGTCTGGTCGCCATGGGGGCATATTTCTGGCAGCCGTTGCAGGCCATACCAACAGCCGCATTGGGTATTGTGCTGGTGGTCATAAATGCGGCGATATGGCTGTCCTACGCCAAATCCGCAAAAAAAGAAGGCATTCCGCCACTGGCCCGCCAGGCCATTAGTCGCATTGGCTTGCGCCTGCACGCCGTCGGTCATGTCCTTGCTTTGATCTTTTTCGTAATCGGGGCGACCAGCGACGCCGGTAACCTGTTTTTGGCAGTGGCTGGCGCTTGCGCCATCGCCGGTGGTATGCTTTTGAAATACTCACTGATCATGCGCGCCGGTTACCAGCAGGGATATCGGTTCGGGGCATTGCCCCAGCGTGGATCGGGGACCAGGGCGGCCCCCCACCCGATGGTGGGCAGGGTTGATAACCCATTGGTGGAGCAACATGGCTGAACGCTCTTTTGCGAAGGAAATTCAATCCCTTAAACTGGGCGACGGCGACAATTTCGAGGGCGAGGGTATTCTGGCCGTCGCCAAAGCGGCCTTGCAGGCCGGTGTTTCCTATGTCGGTGGTTATCCCGGATCACCGGTCTCGCAATTGATTGATGTTTTGTCCGAAGCCCGGGACATAAGGGACGAATACGGCATCCATCTGGAAATCTGCACCAGTGAAGCAAGCGCTGCGGCCATGCTGGGGGCTTCCAACAACTACCCGGCTCGAGGCCTCGTCGTCTGGAAATCGGTGGCCGGGTCGAATGTCGCATCCGACGCTCTGACCTACCTGTCTTCGCCGGGCGTCACCGGCGGCACGGTCATCGTCATCGGCGAGGATTATGGCGAAGGCGCGGCGGCAGTCCAGGAACGCAGCCACGCTTTCGCCCTGAAGTCCTCAATCTGGCTGCTCGACCCCCGCCCCGACCTTACGACCATCGTCGACACGGTCGAGAAAGCTTTTGATTTGTCGGAATATTCGCACTCCCCGGTGATGGTCATGCTGCGCATTTTCGCCTGTCACGTTCAGGGCAGTTTCACTGCCAGAGACAACACGAAACCCGCCTTTTCCCGCCATAACAAGTTTAGCCACTCAATCCGCGATTACGACCGAATTCCCGGCGGGCCGAGCCTTTTCGTACAGGAGAAAGCCAAGGTCGAGGAACGTCTGCCGGCGGCCAAAAAATTTATCATGGATCACGCCATGAACGAGACTTTCGAGGGTGACCTCAAACAGATCGGCATCATCACGCAGGGCGGTTTGTACAACAGCCTGATGCGCGCCCTTGAGCGGTTGGGACTGGCCGATGCCTACGGTGCCACCAGGGTGCCGGTCCACGTTTTGAACGTAACCCATCCGCTGGTCGACGAGCAACTTGCTGAATTCTGCTCCCATAAACAGCGGGTGCTGATGGTCGAAGAAGGCCACCCGGAATATATTGAGCAGGCCCTCAACGCCATTCTGCGCAAGGCCGATGTCAACGCAACCATTCACGGCAAGGACGTTCTGCCATTGGTCGGACAATACACGCCCGAAGAACTGCTGGCCGGTTTAGCACGTTTCATGGAATTGGCGTCGATCAGCACGGTTGATACAAGCGCCCCTGAAGTCGCCTTGAACCTGCAGAGTATGGCCGATCAGCATCTGGTTGAAACCATCCCACCGCGACCGCCAACCTTCTGCACGGGCTGCCCCGAGCGTCCCATCTTCAGCGCCATAAAGTTGGTCGAGGAAAAACTTGGGACCACCTACATCAGTTGCGACATCGGTTGTTTGACCTATTCCACCTTGCCTCCCTTCAACTTAAGCAACTCGTTATCCAGCTACGGGCTTGGCCTGGCCAGTTCCAGCGCCATGGCACCGATGTTCGATAAAAGGGTCATCTCGATCATGGGAGATGGTGGTTTTTGGCATAACGGTCTTTCTTCCGGTGTCGCCAACGCGGTTTTCAATGAGGACGACTCGATCCTGATCATCGTCAACAACGGCTACATTTCGGCCACCGGATGGCAACCCCTGCCTTCAAGCCCCAAGAATGGCAGCTTCAAGGATTCGCAGATGTCGATCCAGCGTACGTTGCAGGGTGTTGGCGTCAAATGGCTGCACACGGTTCGCACCTACGACGTCGCCAAGATGATGCGCACCCTGAGTGAGGCCGTGACGACGACAACCAAGGGGTTGAAGGTGATCGTCGCCGAAAGCGAATGCATGCTGGCCAAGCAGCGCCGGGTCCGGGCCCAGCGCTCCGAGCGTCTGAAAAAAGGCCAGCGCGATGTTCGCCCGCGCTTTGGGATTGACGATGACGTCTGTACGGGCGATCATTCCTGTATTCGCCTTTCCGGCTGTCCCTCGCTGACCATCAAGCAATCGAGCGATGTTCTGCGCACAGACCCCATCGCCCATGTCAACAATGACTGCGTTGGCTGCGGCCTGTGTGGCGAGTTGGCCCATGCGGCGGTTCTGTGCCCGTCGTTCTACAAGGCCCAGATCATCTCCAATCCGTCTCTGTACGAGCGTCTGTTGGGCAAAGTGCGGACCTGGGTGATCGACCGGCTTGCGACACCTGAACCCTTAAAGGTCTGACGCCATGGCTGCCAATGAAACGCCGATCAAAATCCTGATCGCCGCCCTGGGTGGTGATGGCGGCGGAACGTTGACCAACTGGATCGTCAACGCGGCCCGTTTGCAGGACCTGCCGGTACAGGCGACATCGGTTCCCGGCGTCGCCCAGCGGACCGGCGCCACCTCCTACTACATCGAGATTTTTCCAACCGCCAATTCCGAATTGAATGACCGGAAACCTGTCTTCGACCTGTATCCGGGGCCCGGCGATGTCGATCTGGTGATCGCCACGGAACTTCTTGAAATCGGCCGCGCCATCAAGCGGGGCTTTGTCAGCTCGACCAGAACAACCGTCGTCGCTTCCAACCACCGTGTCTACGCGCTGGCCGAAAAAATGATCATGGGCGATGGCCGTTTCGGGGACGAGGCCATCATCAAGGCCGTGGACAAAATGTCAAAGGCGTCGATCATGCTCGATGTGAAGCAATTGGCAGAGCAGGCGGGCAGCGCCCTGAACGCCGTCCTTCTCGGCGTCGTGGCGGCCAGTGGCGTGCTTCCAATAAAGCTCGAGACCTTTGAGCGCGGCATATCGCAAGCCGGAAAAGCCGTCGACGCCAACCTGGCGGGATTCGTCGCCGGCCTGTCAAGCTCGGCGCAAAAAGAGCCCGATCCTGGCCCGACCGCCGCCCCTGCGCCGAAGGGAAAAGCCGAGGGCCTGAAAACCCGCATCGAGCGCGATTTCCCCCAAGCGGCCCATGCAATCATGTTCGAGGCGGCCATGCGCTGCCTTGATTATCAGGACCCAGCCCACGCCGACGCCTTCGTTGATCGTCTGGACGGGGTGTGCAAGTTACCGCAAGTCAACCCGGAAATTATGATCGAAACGGCGCGCCATCTGGGCCGCCGCATGACCTACGAAGACATCATGCGGGTCGCCCAGTTAAAAACCCGCGCTTCGCGCTTTGCCCGTGTGCGCCGCGAAGTTGGGGCTGAACCTGAGCAAATTGTCCAAGTCAGTGAATTTTTAAAACCGGGGCCCGAAGAAATCGCTGACGCCTTGCCGCGTTTCTTGGGCCGCCCGCTGACCCTGTGGGCGCGGGCCAATCCCGAAAAAGCGCGTAAAATTCAGTTCGGCTTGCGGGTACGAACCGACACCATACTGGGTTTCGCCATGGTTCGCATGATTGCCGCATTCAGACGTTTTCGGCGCATCAATTACCGCTTTGGGGAAGAACAGGCATGGACCGATCACTGGCTGCATCTGGTTGGCAAGGCGATTTCCACAGACCCGGCGTTGGCCTTTGAAGTGGTCAAGTGTGCGGGTTTGGTGAAGGGATACGGCGATACCTATAAGCGCGGGGCCGGTAATTTCACCTTGATCGCCGATACCCTGATCATTCCGGCTGTCAATGGCGCTCAGGTTAGCGCCGACGATGTCGCCAGGGCCCGCCAAGCCGCCCAAACAGATTCTCAGGGTTTGGCGCTTAAGACCATTCTCGATGATATTTCGACTGCTCGGTCTGACATATAAGCATAACTATACAGTCAGGGACGCAAGCAGTTTAATCGCCCCCGGATGCCAACTTCAAATCAGGAATTCTTTCCGTCGATTAACTCGATCCAGTCCCCACCTGCGAACTCGCGTTTCCGATGCTCAAGCGCTGACAGGTGGTTGCAAACCCCAGGGTCCGTTTGACAGTCGGAAAAACCCGCGCGCTGGCTATGGCAAGGCCCAGATCAACGAGCGCCGCGGCCCCCAACTGATCTTTGACCTGTTCTCTCAGGCCGTCCTGCTCGAGCACATTGTCGAGCGTTGCCTGAACAAAATCATAAACCAGCCTGACCTCGTCACTCAGATCCTCTCTGCGTCCCTGAATGACTGAATTGATGAACTCTCCGTCCACGCCGTCATCAATGGACCTGTTAACCGCTATTTGGGCACAGGTGCCGCAATCCTCCTTAATTGTCGCCAGGATACGAGCGACAAAATTAGCTTCCTTGGAAATAACCTCCCGATGGCCGGCAAGTGGAAAAACATTGGCAAACTTCTCGAATCCGCCTTCCGAGTGTCGCTTGATTTCACGCATGTATTCCATCGATACACCCAGGTGAGCTTCCATATCATTAATTAATTGATCCGACATTTTTCCAGTCCTTATATAGGGTTACGTTCTCTTCAGGATATCCAGTCAGCGTCTTGTCGGGGGCGACTCCGATGACCTGTTCAGGGGTTCGACACTGAGCTACGGCAAAATCAAGACTGTGCTTGACAAGTAACTCTCGCTCGAGGCTGATATCCGCTCGGCGGTGGTCGGTTATCAATACTTTCATCAGGCGTTTATCCTCTCCACCTGCACCGCTTAAATAAGTATTCTGACATCCACGATGAGGGCGCCTTGTTCGTTGACAATGACAGGATTGATATCGAGTTCCTGAATGTCCGGGTTGTCGCAAACCATTTGTGACACCCGTTCAAGGATATCCACAATGGCGTGCAGATTGCACGGCTCTTCACCACGCACCCCTTTTAAAATTTTTGCGAAGGCGATCTCGTCGATCATCTGATAGGCGTCGCGGCGGCTAATCGGGGCCAGGCGGAATGAAAAATCGTTCAGTGTTTCGGCGTAAACACCGCCCGCCCCGAATATCAGACAATGTCCGAACACAGGGTCTTTCTTGACGCCGATCATTACTTCCTTGCCCTTGGGCGCCATTTCCTGAATTAAAACGCCGTCAATTTTGGCGTCTAAAGCGCTGAAGCTTTCATAACCATTAACCAGTTCGTGCTGATCCATGATGTTAAGGACAACGCCCCCGACATCGGATTTATGCAGAATTTCGCCAGACACGACTTTCATGCAGACGGGAAATTCAATGTCGTCGGATAGGTCCCACAGACCATCCGTGAGAAACTGCCATTTTGCGGTTTCGACGCCGTAAGCCTGCAGCATTTGGAAGCCTTCGGTGAACAGATAGTCCCGCCCGGCGGTTTTCGCCTTGCCCAGAATGTCTTTCACCGTGCCGATTTTGGCATCGATGACGCCCGGTTCATCAACCGGTTTTAAGCGGCTGTCGCCATACTGGCCCAATTTGACAAGTGTGTTGGCAACATCGTTTAAGGACGGAAAGACCATACAGTTACCATCGGTCTCGATGCTTTCGGTGAATCCCTCGACGTCGATACCGTAGCTCCAGCACAGTACGGGCTTTTCAGGATAGGCCTTTGCAAGGGTCCGGATATGGCCGGAACAATCGTAAGCCGCGTACTTGGGCAGGCTGAACGATGGATAGATACAGATAACGCTGTCGACGCCATCATCTTGCATCAGTAGTTCCAGTATCTGCGGGTAGGTCTGATGAAAATTCCTGGCAACCGCCATCCAGATATCAAGCGGGTTATCAACTTCCATCCACGGCGGGTACAAGGGTCGCACGGCGTCGATCGTGGTTTGCGACAGTTGGGCAAGCTCAAGGCCCGCGTTCTCCAGAGCATCGATGGCCATTATCGCGGCGCCGCCGGAAAAACTCATGATCGCGACGCGTTTTCCTTTCGGCGGAGAATAGGTCGCAAAAGCCTTTGTCAGCACCCACAATTCCTCGGCGCTAGAGGCGCTGATCAGTCCGGCCCTACTGAATGCCGCCTGATAGACTTCGTTCTCACCTGCAACAGCGCCACTGTGCGATGCGACGGCGTTACGACCCGTATCGCTGACGCCTGACTTGAACATAATGATCGGCTTTTCGCGGGAAATGCGGGATGCCGCGTTCAGGAATCCCGGGCCGTCCCTGATGCCTTCCACATGACAGTGGATGACCCGGATGTTGTCATCGTTTTCGTAATATTCCAGGATTTCAACAAGGCTGACATCGCAGGCGTTGCCCAGATCAACGGCCACGCCGAACCCGGCGGGCTGGTTGTTGATGATATGATGGCCCATCATGAAAAGTCCTGACTGCGAAATAATGCCGACCGGTATTTTGCTGTTATGGACCTGGATAAAAGACGACGTGAAATCGGCGAAGGCGTTGCTTAATCCGATGGTGTTGGGGCCCAGCACCCGAATGTCGTAGGTACGGCAAATTTCGATGATCTCGAGTTGCAGCCGGGCCCCTTCCTGGTCGGCGTCGGCGAATCCCTGGGTAATGATGATGGCCGCACGGATACCGCTTTGTGCGCAGTCGCGCAGCGTTCCCGGCACCAGCGAACGACCGACCACAATAATCGCCAAATCGGCGGGCTCGGGCATATCCCCGACGCCAGGGTAGACGACTTCGTCCACCGGTTCGCTGATGTTTGGATTGATGATCGATACGGACCCTTGATATCCGTAGCCGCGCAAAGTGTTCAAAACACTGACCGGTCCGCTAAGGGCTTCTCGTGACAATCCGATGATGGCGATTGACCGGGGATTGAAAAACAGTTCCAGGGAAGGTGTGGGCATCGTTCATATGACCTTGCCGGGTGTCAGCTTCCTCAATTGCGGCAGCACCTCTTTGGCGAAGCGTTCAAGATAAGGCATGCGCTGATCGGGCGGCATGATCAAACCGGTCAGAATCTTTGTCGCCCCCGCTTCCACATATCGCGACAGGGTTTCGACGATCTTGTCCGGCGGACCAAAAGCCACGTATTTATCGACGATTTTTTCGAACGGCTGGTCATAGCGGTAACTCAGAACTTCGATAGCTTTTTGGCGGGCTTCCTCGACATCATCATACATGGAGCAATAGGTGAAACAGGCCCAGCCGAAATCATCGGGCAGGGTGCGTCCGGCCTCCAGGGCCATGGCCTTGACGGCTGAAAAGGATTCCCCGGTTTGCTCAGGCGTATACATATAGGGGTTCCAGCCGTCGCCCAGAGTGGCGGCCCGGCGCATGGCCCCTTCGGCGCGCCCGGATACCCAGATCGGCGGCCCGCCGGGTTGAACCGGAAGCGGCAGCATATCAACGTCTTCAAGCTGGAAAATTTTCCCCTGATAATCGAAGCGCTCGCCGGCCCAGTATTTGCGGATGATTTCGATGGCTTCGGTGGCCCGCTGCCCGCGTTCGCTCATGGGCACGCCGCAGGCCTGAAATTCTCGTGGATAATCGCCACCGACCCCGACCGTCAGGATAATGCGTCCCTTGGACAACACGTCCAGTGATCCGTACTCCTTAGCCACCATGGTTGGGTGGCGAAGCGGCAACAGCAGGGTCGAAGGGGCCAGCTTGATGGACTTTGTGGACGCCGCCGCATATCCAAGAATCGATACGGAATCAAGAATGGGGCGATGAAAGACGATGTGCTCGCCGGTCGTCAAAATATCGAAGCCGACGTCCTCCACGCACTTGAAGTGTTCGGGCTCCCACGGGTCCCCGTCACAATGCATGCCGATGACAATGTCAGACATGCTGCCTCCAACCGACGAACACTTCAGGCGACACGATATTTTTCAATTTTGTCCATATCCAGTTCAATCCCCAGCCCCGGTTTGTCGGGGATGGTCAGGAAACCATCAGCATACGCGAAAGGTTCGGTGATGATATCATCGGTGTAAAATACCGCCCCGACTTTACAAACTTCACGGCCCTTCAGGGTGGTGACCGGAATCACGTTGGGCTTCACCTCGCCGCGCAGGGCGGCGATCAGGTGCAGGTTGCCGGCGTTGCCAACTCCGGTTTCAAGGGCCCCGTTCAGATTAACCGGCATTCCGGCGGTCGCCGCGATGACGCCAATCTCCATAGCCCGCTGCAAACCGCCGGACTTGGTGTAGTAGATGGAAATCGCATCGGCGCTTTGCTGGCGCACAACCTCCATGGCGTCATAAGGGGTCCACACCCCTTCATCGGTCCAGACGATGACGTCGACCGCTTCGGTCACCCGGGCCATTGGGCGGCGGCCTTCCAGGGGCTGCTCGACACCGCAGATGCCGAATTTCTGCATCGCCCGGATGGCGGCAATGGCCTGTTTTGGATTTTTGTATCCCTGGTTGATATCGGGAAAGATATCAACCCGGTCGCCAACCGCTTCGCGAATGGCGGTGATGATGGCGCAATCGGTTTCAGGATCGCCGGGGACTTTGATCTGCATGGTCTTGATGCCGTCGGCTACCGTGCCGGCGGCTTCCTGGGCGGCAAATTCAGGGGTCGCGATGCCGACACTGTGACAGACCTCAGCCCTTTCGCGCATGGCCCCGCCAAGCAGTTGGTAAACCGGCACCCCGGCGGCTTTACCGGCAAGATCGTGGAGAGCAAGATCAACGGCGGACTTGGCGCACATGTGGCCGCGCACGGGAACATCGATTTGGGCCAACAGGGAAGATATATTACGCGGATCAGCGCCCAGTAAAATGGGCTTGAAATATTTATCGATCATATGGGCGGCGGTATACGGATCCTCGCCATAATAGCGGTGATGCTCACCACCCCAGTCAGGCAAGGTCGGCGCTTCGCCCAGCCCGACCAGACCATTATCGGTCTCGATCAGCAGAATCAGATAATTACCAATGGGAATCTGCAGGCCATGCCAGCCGTAGCCTTCCCACCTGTTGGGCAGTTGAACTTCGATGGTTTCAACTTTTGTAATTTTCATGGTTCGCTATTCCTTTGGGCCAACGCCGTGATTTTGTTGGGCGCATTGTGGTGATACTTTCCCTTCACGAAGATCGCGCCGGACCATTTGCTCGTCGCGTTTGGAAGGGTCGCCAAATCCACCACCGCCTTGCGTCTGCATGCTAATGATATCCCCTTTGCGCAGGTCCTGGTTAACGGTCTTGGAGGCCAGATTAACAACCTCGCCCTGCCTTTCCAGGGTCAAGCTACCACAAGCCCCGTCGGCGCCGCCAAACAAGCCGAAGGGGGCCACCTTGAATTTGTCAAACTGGGTATTGAGCATGCCGCTTTGATCAAGGAATTGAATGTCGCGGGCGACGCCCATGCCGCCTCGGAACTGACCTGCGCCGCCCGTATCGGCAAGAAATTCGTAGCGAGTGTAGCGCAACGGATACGTCGCCTCGACCATTTCGATGGGCGTATTGGCCAGATTGTGAATACCTTGCGAATAGCAATCCGGGCCATCCTTGGTTGGCCGGGCTCCCCAGCCGCCGACTTCGATATCAAAAAATATCCAGCCCTTGCCGCCCTCTTCCTCGCTATCACCTGAAAGAATATGAACGTTTGACATGCCGTAATAAGCGGCCGGAATTTTGTCGGGCATGGCTTTCGAGAAAGCGGCGTACAGGACATTGGCGATGGTATGGGTGATGGCGTTCCTGCCAACCACCGGAGACGGCGATTGGGCATTGACAACCGAGCCTTCCGGGGCCGAAATTCGGATCGGCTTGTAACATCCGTAGTTAGGCGGAATGGTGGCGTCCGCTATGGACATGATGACATAATAAATCGCCGATTCCGTCGACGAGATGGTGGCATTGATGGGGCCTTTTCTCTGCGGGTCGGTACCTTCGAAGTCGATGGCGATCTCACCGCCGCCGATGGTCACCTTGACGGCGACCCGGATGCGCTCGTCGATGACGCCGTCATCATCGACAAAATACTCGGCCTCGTAGACGCCTTCGGGTATTTCCTTCAGGCAGGCGCGCATGCGGCGCTCCGATGAATCGATGGCTTCGTCCGAAAGCTCGCAGAACTGTTCAACGCCAAAGTGATCGACAATTTCGTGCACCGACTTCTCGCCAATTTCCAGGGCCGCCGTCTGGGCCCTGAGGTCGCCCAGGGTCTTGTCCGGTTGACGGATGTTGGCGGCGAATAAATCGAGGAAACGCGGATCAAGCTGATAGTTTCTGGCGACCTTCATAGGCGGAATGCGCAGGCCTTCCTGAAAAATTTCGGTGGCATCGCCAGCGTAACTGCCCGGACGCATGCCGCCTACATCCAGATGATGGCCAAGGGTGCCGACGATAGCGACCATCTGCCCTTCCGCAAAAACCGGCATGAACGTTTGGATATCAGGCAGATGCTGTCCACCCCAATAAGGATCGTTCATGAGAACGATGTCACCCTCTTCCCAAGTTTCCGGCGGATATGCACGTTCCATGGTCGTAAGCAAAGAGCGTGACATAGAATTCAGATGCATGGGAATGCGCGAGGCCTGCGCCACGATCCGTCCATTACGGTCGAAAACAGCCGTAGAATAATCGAGCATTTCGCGGATAACGGTAGAATAAGACGTCCGCCAGATAATCGCCGACATCTGTTCTGCAACGCCGACGAGGGCGTTTTGAAAGACGCTGAAACTGATTTGATCGATTGCCACGGCTAATCTCCCACACTGATGATCAAGTTGCCCCATTCATCGACGCAAACCCCTTGTCCTGGGTGGACGACCGTTGTGCAATCAAGCTGCTCAAGAATAGCAGGGCCATTGATTTCAGTTCCTGTTTTCAACGCATATCGCTCATAAATCGGACAGCTAACAAAGCCGTCAGACTCCTCAAAGTACACCTCGCGATGGCTAACAGGGGCACTGTCGCCGGAAGCCGTTTCATTCTTGCTGAGTTCCAGAGCTTCAACGCGTCCCATGGCGATCATTCGAAGATTAACCAATTCCACCGGATCGCTCATTGATGAATGGGCAAACTGCCGTTGATGTTCATCATGGAAACGCAACACAATAGCGGCAATCAATTCTTTGTTCACCGGCCCATCGGGAACCGGCACATTGACTTCATAGGCTTGGCCAACGTAACGCATATCCGCCGTTCTCAAATATTCACGCTGTTCGTCTGCGATGGCGTCCTCGTTAAGAGCTTGCTCGCTGAGCGTCTTCATTGAATCAAAAATGTCAGAGACAGCCTCCAGCGACACCAGATCGGCGCGGGAAATGTAGCTTTGAGCGTAATCATGTCGAATATCGGCGATCAGCAATCCGAAGGCTGAGAACACCCCGGGTACGCTGGGAACAAGAACTGACGGAAATCCGATTTCTCTGGCCAAAGCGGCGCCGTGGGCCGGCCCGCCACCACCGAATGCAATCAGGGTGAAGTCGCGCGGATCGTAACCCCGTTC
The DNA here is from genome assembly GCA_018662005.1 of Rhodospirillaceae bacterium. NCBI lineage: Bacteria > Pseudomonadati > Pseudomonadota > Alphaproteobacteria > Rhodospirillales > Rhodospirillaceae > Rhodospirillaceae bacterium. Next base: position 35,187 of record JABJHA010000019.1, read on the forward strand.
GGCCGAACTTACCTTCAGCGCGCGTTCCATATTTGCGTTTGAAACCCGTAAAATTCCTGCAGCAGCCGCTATCGGATCGAGCCCCAACGGGTCGGCTATTTTTTCCTTGATCGCCGCTAACGAGGCTTCGCGATCCAGCGCCAGTTCCCCACCCAGAAAACGATCAGGGCTGTAGCGTCCCAGCACCAAATTGGCATCCGAGACCGTCGGCTCTGTGCCGCCCCGTCCATATGCCACAGGTCCAGGGTCTGCCCCGGCACTTCTCGGGCCGACCTGAAGGCCACCACCGGAATTGATAAAGGCGATACTGCCGCCGCCTGCACCAATCGTGTTGATGTCCAATACGGGTAGCTTAACTGGATACCCCCCAACATCCGCTTCGGTCGTCATAAGCGGTTCGCCACGGTAAACCAGTGAAATATCCGTACTGGTTCCACCCATGTCGAAACCAAGCACGTTTGGCTGATTGGTCAACCGTCCAACGAATTGACAGGCCAGAACGCCCGCGGCAGGCCCGGAATATATCAACTGGGCAGGGCTGCGCCGCGCCGCGTTTACCGTCATCGAGCCACCGTTGGATTGCATAAACAAAACCTGGGCCTCGGGCACCACTGTGGATGTGCGCTCCTTTAAAACCTCCAGATAGCGCGACACCACCGGCGTCGCGGCAGCATTCAGAACCACTGTGCTGGTCCGTTCAAACTCCCGGATTTCCCGGCATATATCCGTTGATACCGTTATATCGATGTCTGGCAGCGCCTTGCTCAATGCTTCCTTAACCATCGCTTCGTGCTCGGGATTGGCATAGGCGTGCAGGAAACTGACGGCGACCGCGCTGACATCCGTGGCCTTCAACGCCGCAATCGCCGCTGTCACGGTTTCCGCATTCAGGGGGGTCACAACCGTTCCATCGGGCGCCATGCGTTCTTCAACTTCAAAACGCAAATCACGCGGAACGATAGGTTTAGGCTTGTCCTGATTAAGATCATACATGTCTGGGCGAAGGTGTCGGCCAATCTCCAGCACATCTCGAAACCCTTTGGTAACGATCAGCGCCGTCGGGGCCAAGTTTCCTTCAAGCACGGCATTGGTTACGATCGTTGTTCCATGATTCAGCATGGCGACTGACTCGGGCGCTACCGATGCTTCTGATATGCTGCGCGTGGTGGCTTCCACCAAAGCGCCAGCAGGGTCCGTTGGGCGGCTTGGAACTTTGACTACCAAATAATGGCCAGTATCCTCATCGAGTAGAATCAGGTCGGTAAATGTACCGCCGATGTCCACACCAAGTCGCACCGTTCCCATCTTCTGTCCCTCGGCTTGTAATGTCTCTCACCCTTCCTTAGGGCGTAAAGCTCAGTTTTGGTGATGAAGGAAAATGATCTCCAGAGTGTTGATTAAGGAGAAGGTCAAACGACTTTCCCCCTGAATATTCAAGATTAAAAATTAGCCGGTATTAAAAGTCAATACCTATTTGTTACTATCTTTAAAAATTGTATAAGAAACATATAGTTACTAACATTTTCTATTTAATAAATGCGAATATCAGGAACGATTTTCGGGATTATGGCCACCGGCATCACCCTGTACCGGTTCATTAAAACGACCGCCGAATTTGAACTTGCAGCGATCAATACGGTAACACATGATACCCGTCTCAATCGCCGAACCGTCATTGAGATAATACGTAAATGTGTTCTCTACGATTAATGTACCCGGGGCAATTCCCAACGCTGATGCGGGATCGCCCGCCGAGGGAATAATCTCACTTTCCCAGTCTGTCGTTGCTATTCTTTGGCCCTGCAAATCTTCAAGAACACGCGACATGTTGCCATGCTGAATTAATTCAGGCGATAATTTTCTAGCTATATCCGGCGGAAAATAACGACGGTCATGGCAGATGATTCTGTCATTCACTAGACGCACCAGGGAGAGAAATCCCGCCATGCTATCTTCTGAAAGGTTCAGGCATTTACGGATATTTTCGGGGGGATTTGCCTCCATATCATGTACCAGAACCCGGGTCTCAAACTCGATTCCCTGGTCATGCAGATCATGTTCGAATGTGTACAGAGGAGAAAATCGCCGCGTAACCTTCGGCGGACAAACAATCGTTCCACGCCCCCTTTGGCGAGTAATAAGTCCGCTGCGTTCCAGCATATCCATCGCCCGGCGCACCGTAACGCGGCTGGTATCGAAACGCTTGGCATATTGAAGTTCTGTGGGAAGCACCGTATTGGCCGGAAGCAAAAGAATCTCCTCCCGCAAAACGGATTCAACATGAAGATAGATCGGGGATTTCGCCTCGGATTTACTCATGGATGACTCTTTATTAGGTTTCGGTGCCCTTATCAAATGTCGGCACCTTTGGATTAACACGGTGATTAGCGTTCAAGAACAACTAATTTCCTAAGATCAGCTTCTTGAAAAGACGATTCGAAATCCTTAACCCAACTTATACGAGCGCCACTGGGTCAGCGTATACTACATTTATGCCCGGCAAGGCGATTATCGTGCGGCAGAACTCTCAATGTGAATGACCAGTTCAAGGGGATAGGTCAACTTGACCTTCTTGATAGTTCCGGAAAGGGTCAAAAACAAAAGTTAACTCCACCCCAAAATCATGTCCGCTTAGCCTCCTCAAAGCGGACATTTAATCTGAAATCTGGATTTAGTGATTTTGACTTCCGCTTTCCGTAAAAAAGCAGACATAATTGGGTAGCGGAAATAAGGTCAGCTTTTAGCCATGACCAGACATTTCTTATCCATCATCAATATCAGAAATTCGGCATATTATGATGCCAATAAAGTGTCGACCGACCACCTGTTTATCGCGAGAATTTGACCTGGCGCTATGTCAAAGCAGCGTATACTGGGCGACAATGTCTATAGAGTAGTAGATGGTGAAGTCACCGCGTGAATGGAGACGTTCAGCTTGTACATTATCTCGCGTTTAAGTACCAAGATCTCATTGATCATCAGCTTAATTCTGGTGATGCTGTTGCTCTTCAGCGCGAGCGCCTTCATTTATTATGAAACTTATGAATTTGAGGAAGCCATCGACAAAAGGGCTCACCAAGTACTGACGGTTCTCGAATCCGTCCATACCCAAGCCATGATCAGCCGTGGCAGCTTAGGAGACGACAGTCCCGCCATCCAAACCCTCAATCAGACATTTGATCAGCTCTCCAAGACCACAAAAGATATGTCTCTGTGGATGGTGATGGGGCCAAAGGTATTAGCCTTCCAGGAGAGGAAAAAATCATCTTATGGAATCGAACCCCCCAAGGACGAGATTGACCAAGAGGCGATCAGGACGGGTGTGCCCGTCACCCGCATGGTGGGGAGCGATTTTTTCCGTTACACCAAGCCGGTGATCCTTGGTAAGGGCTCTGGCGCACTGGAGTCTTGCCTTTCGTGTCACCTCGATATGGGGATGAAGGAAGGCGATATCCTGGGGGCCTTTTCCATTTCCTTGAACGTCAAGGAAAGAAGGAAAGAATATCTTACGACTGCTTGGGCCGCCGCCATGATCGCAATTTTTGTTTCAATAGTCGTATCTGCCTTCAGTATTTTTCTACTCAACCGCATGGCTATTAGCCCTGTCGCCCGAATGACCGAAACCATGACAAGGTTGGCCAGGGGTGATCTTCAAGTCAAAATTCCTGAAGGAGGGCGGGGCGACGAAATAGGTGAAATGGCGCAGGCCGTCGAGGTATTCAGGGAGAACGCCGTCGAGCGCAAGCAGGCCGAGGTGAAGCTACGTGAAGCCCACGACGAACTGGAAAGACGGGTTGAGGAAAGGACTCGGGAACTGAGAGAGGAAATCAGCGAACGCAAGCAGGCTGAGAACGAAGCCCAACGACATAGGAACGTGCTGGCGCATTTCGGGGGCGTCAGCATCATGGGGGAAATGGCTTCCAGCCTTGCCCATGAACTCAACCAGCCCCTAACCGTTATTTCCTGCTACGCCCAGGTTTGCATAGACAATTTGCGTAAGTCCGAAGAGAAGCCGGAAGAAATGCTGACCGACATGGAACATATGAAAGAGCAAGCCGAACGGGCAACCGGCATCATCCGCCGCATCCGGAGTCAAATCCACAAAGGGGAACCGGTTAGGAAGAAAATTGACATTAACTACACCATCAACGATGTGGCTGATTTGATTCGTTTCGACGCCCATGAACACAGGAAGAAAATCAACTTGGATATCGGTGGGAGCTTGCCCGTGGTGGTCGCTGACCCCATTCAGATTCAGCAAGTCATCCTTAACCTCGCTCATAACGGCATGGAGGCGATGAGTGAAAATCTTGCGTCTCCGAATACTCTTACGATTAGAACTTCAATGAGCGGGGATTAAGCGAGCCGATTCGGGCAATTTCAGATCACCCCCCGATAATTGGAGGGGCTCATGCCCATGCTGGCGCGAAAATCGCGACTGAAATGGGCGCTGTCGGAAAATCCTGCGCAGAAGGCGATGGTGGTAATCGGGGCTTCGCTTTCTTTCAGAAGACGGCAGGCCTCATGAATGCGAACGATGCGAACAAGGTGTGAGAAACTGAGATCCGCATCGCTGAGTTTTCGCTGCAGGGAACGGGCCGACAGGCCTGCTTCCCGCGCCAGGTCGCTGACTTTCCATTGCCGGCCAACATCGAGCATCAAGAGCCGGATCACGCGCATGATTGTGCTCCGTGTAGTCGCATTGCAGGACTCCGGAAATGCTATTTGTGGGAGATTAGACTCTGAGGTTGGCTCTTTACCGCGGGGCAAGAATGATTTCCACTCAATCGTCCAAGAGGCTGTCTCCAGGGAATTTATGTCATCAGGGAGGGAGAAACGATCGCCCTCGCGGATGCAATAACCCGGACCATCCCCAAGCGGCATCTCACAGCGCAGGTCGAGGCAGCCGATTTTTTCCAGCAACGAGATAATCAAACCGCATATCAGAAGATTTTCAGGCGCCGACGGTGTTCCGCCATCGATGGTGTATCGGCCAAACGTGGCGCGATTGTCATCAGTTTGCTCGATCCGCAACCTGTTTTGGGAATGGGCGAACACCTCAAAGCGTTTCCATTTATCGAACAGCAAGGCCGGGCTTGCCGAACGCACAGCGGCGAACCAGATCGGGTCATAACCTACGCTCAGGATTTCCTGCCCGGTTACCAATAATGTTTTAGGTCCTGCCGTTCGCCAGACAAATTTAACCAGGTCCTTTTTCTGATCAGTTGAAATGCTCGCTTGCCGGATCGCATCAACAGCTTTCAGTTGCGTGGAGACTAATTCCGGATGCGCCTTTTTAAGATGGAACATGATTAAATCGGCAATACTCGCCTTGGCAAAATTTCGAATAGGAACCTCCCTTCTGATGATTTGGCAGAACGGTTTCTTTTGGAATGATCCGCTATTAAAGCTTATCTAGACACAGGGGTTCAATGGGCGTAATCCCCTCTGCCCGACGCCGGAAAGTCCACAGGCGTGCGGGAGGCAGGTTCCATAGGATGGTATCCAAATGGGCCACATCAAAATTCCGGGAACGAGCGGGAACCGGTGCGTTTGGTCCGTATGAGAACTGCACGATCGGCTGACCCGGCTCGAGAAACCTGAGCATCAATCGAATGAAACGAAACCGCTGAAGAAGTGAAAAATTCAGCAGGGGAAGGGCGGAAATAATTACATCAAATTTCTTGATCCCGAAATTCCTGGTGATTTGAGAAATATTGAACGCATCTCCGTGCACAAACCTGACCCCAGGATAGCGGTGTTTCAATCCGGGAATAAAGCTCTTGGAAAATTCGACGGAAATCAAATTTTCCGGGGCGATACCCCGTTCCAGAATTGATCTGGTGATGCTTCCGCTTCCGGGCCCCAACTCCAATATCGGCAGCCGGCTGCCCGGACGGATCACGCTCGCCATTTTTCTGGCCAGTGCAATGCTTGTCGGGGCAATAGCTCCGATCATTTTTGGCCTGTTGGCCCAGGCCTTGTAGAACTCAAGGTGTTGATTGAGTTTGTCCAAGAATCCATGATGCAGCGGTGAATGCACTTTAAAATCTCCAAATTATGAATGCTGATATTTTCGGGTTCCCCGAAGGACACGACTAGGCGTCACCGTTTGAAAAAAGGCTGTCGTAGCTGATGGGGAGGTTTCGAATTCGCCGCCCCGTAGCCGCGAAGACGGCATTGGCAATGGCCGGGGCGACAGGGCCGAATGCGGATTCACCGACCGCGACCGGCGGCTGTTCAGGCGCATCGATAAGGGCCACTGTCATTTCCGGCGTTTCGTCGTGGCGAAGAATTTCATAGGTGTCGAAATTGCTCTCCTCGACTTCGCCGGCGGTGATCGTAATGCGCTCCTTCAGGGCCATGCTGCATCCCCAGACGATGTTTCCCATAATCTGGTTTTCGACCTGGCTCGGGTTGATAACCAACCCGCAATCTTGGGCGCACCAGATTCGGTTGATGCGAACATCTTCCGCCGCGTGGTCGATTTTGACTTCGGCCACGACGGCCACGGCGGTTTGTCCCTTGTAGACTGCACACGCTATTCCCAGACCGTGATCTATTAGTGGGCGTTGGTGCCAACCACTCATTTGAGCGGCCCGACGCAAAACCCTCGCAAGCCTGTTGCTTGTCGGCGACAGGTTCTGCAATCTAAATTCCAGCGGATCCAGCCTCGCCGTGCTCGCCAATTCATCCATCATACTTTCGATCGCGAAAGTATTGGGCGCAGCGCCCAGCCCGCGCCATGCCCCGATGGGAACGTCGGTGCGAATATCGGCGTAACGAACGAGCATATTCGCCACACGGTATTGGGGCTCGCTTCCGCGCGCCGTGCCCTCATCGGCCATCACCTTGTCCAGTATCCAGGCGATGTTCCGGGGAACCAACCCGGTGATAATGGGGGAGGAAACGAAGTCGTGTTGCCAATGGCTGAGCAGCCCGTCAGCGGTTACCCCGGCATCGATAAAGTGGGAGAAGCTGGGTTGAAAGTAGTTATTTTGACATTCCGTTTCTCGGTCCCATTGCACACGGACCGGATAACCGACAACGGCAGAGAGGATCGCGGCCTCTTCCGAGGCCTGACACGGAACGCGCCCGCCAAATCCGCCACCCATCCGATGGGTATGGACGACCACGTCGCCAACATTGCGACCAATGGCCTGGGCAACCCGCTTTTGAACGAAAAAGGGATCCTGACAGCCGCACCAGATCTCCACACGATCTTCCTTCACCCAGGCCAGCCCGGCCCTAGGCTCCATTGCGGCATGTAAGGCGAAAGATGTGCCATAGTGGGCCGTAGCCCGGTGTTTTGCGGCGCGGCGACCCTTAGAAATGTCGCCCGAGTTTTTCAAGGTGTGCTCAAAGTCATCACGGACTCGCAGCGTTTTGACATTGAGCTGGGCGTCGATTTGCTCTTGATTCAGATTTTCAGGTAACTCCCACTGCACATCCAGGGCATCAATGGCGGTTGACAACAGGAAAGGGTCACTGGAAACGACACCGACAAAATTATCATCCGTGTTGATAATGACCGAAACCGTGTGCGACATCGCCTTTGCAGCGCGACCGTCAGCGCTTTTAAGTATGGCCCCGAAGGCGGGGGGGCGAACAACTTGTCCGTACAGCATGTTTTCAAGAGTCGTGTCGCGGCTGAAGACGGTCTGACCCGTCACGATCGCTTCCATTTCGGGGGGTTTCCAGCGGTGGCCGATGGCGTTGTATTCACCAATATGCCTGAAGGCGTATTGTCGCGGCACCTCATCCGTTTTTTCTGAGGCGTCCGCCGATACGATCATTGGCTCCGATGGTACCAGCGCGCCGTAGTCCAACTTGCCGCCATCCGGCAGGATAAACCCTCTGCGGTCCTCAGTAATCTGGTTTGTCGGAAAGCCCGACTTCTCGGCAGCCAACAGGCGAAGGACTTCGCGCATCCGTGCCGCGCCATAAGAAACCGGTTTGAAAAACTCGAAGATGCCTTCGCTGCCGACGGTCATCTTGAAGGGTGGGGTCTGATTGGTATCGGGAAGGACGCATTCTATATCCTGAGGACCGATATTCAGTTCTTCGGCAACGACTTGGGTCAACCCAAGGGAGGTCGCTTGTCCCATCTCCATTCGCGGGCAATAGAAGCGGACTTTTCCACCCGGCAGAACCTGGATCCATGACAATGAATCTTCCAGTTCCGGATCCGTGGTCGATGGAAGCGCAATCATGATCGAATTGCAGGACGAAAGAACGGTCACGCCGGCGGACAGCCATCCGCATTTCATTAGGAAATCACGGCGGTTGATGACGTACGCGTTGGAGGGGGAGGTCATTTTCCCACCTCTTTGCTTGCCCGGCTGATGGCTCTTTGGATTCGATCATATGTCCCACAGCGACAAAGGTTGCCGGCCATCTCGTCGCGAATTTCTTCGATTGTCGGGTCTGGGTTACGCCTTAGCAGGGCGGCGGCCGTCATGATTTGGCCGGACTGACAATATCCACACTGGGGAACATCGTCTTCAATCCATGCCTTCTGAACGGGATGGAGAGACCCCGTCGTCGTGGTTCCCGAGAGTCCTTCAATGGTCGTGATATTTCGGCCTTCGGTCTGGGCTAGGGGCGTGATACAGGAACGAGTCGCAACACCGTCAATGTGAACCGTGCAGGCGCCACATAGGCCTTTACCGCAGCCATACTTGGTGCCCTTGAGGCCGATGTAGTCGCGAATGAAATCAAGCAATCTGACATCCCGGTACTCCTTCGGTATGGTTGTGGTTTTGCCGTTTACCACAATCTTCATGTCGTCTTCCTTTCCTGACGGCGTCTCAATTGATGGCGCCACCATAGAAGGGGAAATTTTGCAGGACTTTGATAATCGCGCCAAAGTCGGTGGGTTGAAATTTGCTCCCGGGGGTCGCTTCGGAATCGAGAATTCCCAGTTGATCGACATCCAGCGTTCAGGGAGTTGAGCAATGTTTGGCGTGATCATCAAATTTCCGCTGATACCCCCCCCTTATTATGACCTCCACACTAAATATTGGAATTTGAACTCCACGGCCTCTTGAAGAGGTTCTGCCATATGAAAAGGTCCTTATGATGTTGCGAATACTAATTGCCCCACTCCTATTCCTCTCACTCGTTTTTCCGGGTGTCGCTTTCGCCAACACGGGCAAGGTCAACGGGTTCATAGCTATCGGGCCGGCTTTGGCCCCCGACTATGAGGGCTCCTCAGATTACAGCGCCATTCCGCTTGTGGTCGCCCGAGTCCAATCCAATGGGTACTTTGTTGAACTCCAGGGGACGCGGGCGCGGGCGAACCTGCTGCCGATAGAAATTCTATCCGATAGCTTGTCTTTGTCTGTTATGGCCGGTCCGAGCGTAAATTTCCGTCCGGGCAGAGGCAGCGTCGAAAACGCACGTGTAGACAGTTTGCGAGATGTTGATACGGCGATTGAGGCCGGTGCTTTTATCGCTCTCCGGAAAAATGGAATATTGGGGGAGCGGGATGCTTTGATGGGCCGTATTGAACTCGTCAATGACGTATCGGGAACTCATGAAGGCAGATTACTGACGCTACGCGGTTCCTATGCAAAACCCTTGAGCAAAAAACTCAGGTTCGCAGCAGGGATGGATGCGACCTACGCCTCTAATGACTACATGGAAACTTACTTCAGCATTGATGCCGACAATGCGGGGCGTAGTGGCTTGACAGCTTTCAAGTCCGGCCACGGCCTAAAGGATGTGGGCCTCGATCTTTCGCTCCTGTACAGCTTGACGGAACGCTGGGGAATCATGGGTCTGGTCCGCACGTCGTACTTACTGGGCGATGCTTCCGACAGCCCCATCGCCGGTGAGGGCTCGAGCAAGCAGTTTTTGGGCGGCATTGCCGTCAACTATCGATTCTGATGCACCAATAGGCCCCACCCCCAATAACATCCACCCAGGCAAACCCAAGCATCCTCGAACGTCGAACAACGTTGCGTACATGTGTGGTCGTGGCGCAAGTCCGGTTTATTTTTGCCGCCTGTATATATTTCAAGTTTGGGGCGATTTAATTGACAATTTGGCTTAGTATGCGCACCGGCGTTGAAAGGCCTGGCAATGGAACCCCGTGAATTCAAAGGCCAAATACCCTGCCTTACCCCCCAGTTTACAAAAGGGACGGAATGGTCGGTGTTGTCGCAGGAAGAAATTCAACACTTCAACGACAGCGCCATTTGTAAAACTTACAAAGAGGGTGAAGCCATTTTCTATGAAGAAGATGTCTGCAAGGGCCTCTATCTTGTTAAAAGCGGGCTTGTCGGTGTTAGAAAAATTGACGCAGAAGGAAGCCATGTCCTTTTACGTTTGGCCAATCCCGGCGATACCCTGGGCTACCGGCCACTGCTCGCCGGAGAGAAGCACAGGGCCGGTGCGGAAGTTCTGAAAGCGGCCGCCATTTGCTTCCTGCCAAAGATAACCATGCGTCAATTGCTGATCAGCAACCCGGAACTGGGTGCAGGATTCCTTCGGCGCACGGCGCAAGCCCTTGGCGCCGCCGATGACCGTTTTTTTAAAACCGTCACCCTGCCAGCCCGCATTCGGTTTATCCATTTGCTAATGATCCTCCGCGAAAGGTGTGGCCAAATTGTCGAAGATGGCAGTTTGTCTATGGAACTTCCCCTGACCCGTCGCGACATTGCTTCCATGCTGGGAATCAGAGCCGAATCCCTTTCCCGTCTGGTCCACGAAATTGAAGCTGAAGGGCTTATTCACTTTTCCGGAAGTCACGTAACGGTGAATAATCCCGACCAACTGCTCGAAGAATTAGACGCCGGGCTTCAATAAGTGATGTTTTTTTAAAAATTCCTCCCGTGTTAACATAGGTCATCGCACCTTTCGTTATTCCTGATTAAGAATATTCCTGATAAATCGGTAAAATTCTTTCTGAGACGGAGGGCTCTCCATGACGGTTCTATCGCCCACAATTTCACGCAGAGACATCATCAATAATCTTGGCAAAGGCGCCGCCGTCATCGCGACGGCCAGCGCGTTGCCGGTCTCGGCA